>DASWMK010000214.1 GCA_036399815.1 Acidimicrobiales bacterium | reverse complement strand
TCGACGCAAGCCCTGCATCCCCGCTCACCGCGTTCAACCCGGCCACCGTGGGCGCATGGTCCACACCCACGTATGGGACGAGGGCGACGGCGGAGACGCGTTCATCAAGTCGAAGCAGTCCGACGAGGACGGCCGCTGGCGGTTCGTCGCCTTCGACACCAACGGCCTCGTCGTCGGACGCGGCCGAGCCGACGGCTACTCCACCAAGGACGAAGCCGACGAGGCCGGCCAGAGGCTCGTCGGCGGCTTCTGGCACCCGGTCACCGTCTGACCCGTGCGCGGCGTCCCGGTGTGGGCCGTCCCGCACCCCCTGCGACGACTCCTGCGAATCGCCGACGAAGGCGACCGCCGCCGCCTCGAACGGGGGGAGTTGGCGGTGTTCTCGGCCGAGGGTCACCGCTGCGCCGACTGCGGCAGCATCGACTACCCGGACCATCTGACCGACGGCCGGCCTTGCGGACTGGATCGCTACTGCGCGTCCTGGTGCAGGGAGCACCGGGAGCGGACGCCGTAGAGTTGAGCGACGTGCGGGTTCTCGTCTGCGGTGACCGCAACTGGACCGACTACCGGATGGTCGCCGCCGCGCTGGAAGCCCACCACCGGACCGTCGCCCCCGGCGAGCCGTTCGTCGTCATCGAAGGCGGCGCACGCGGAGCCGACGCTCTCGCCGCCCGTTGGGCGTTCCACCGCAGCGGCGTCGACCACGAGCGGTACCCGGCTGACTGGGACCGCTACGGCAAGCGCGCCGGGCCGATCCGCAACCAGCGGATGCTCACCGAAGGCGAGCCGGACGTGGTTCTCGCCTTCCACGACGACCTTGAGGCGAGTAAGGGGACGGCGCACATGGTGAGGATCGCCCGGGCGGCCGGCGTCCCGGTTGTCGTCCTGCGGCACGAGCCATGCCCGGCTCCCTGAACGGCGCCACGTCGGCGCAGCTGGTCGCTCTGCTGGATGGCCGGGTCCGGTTGCGCTGCCCGGCGTGTGACGTGTTCTGGTTGGGCTATGAGGGGGAGCCGTGCTGGTGCTGCCCGCGGCCGGGGGAGCGGGTCACCGCCGTGTCGCTCGTCGGCCGGTAGGGTCGGGTTGCTCGGGCGAACAACGAGTGCGTGACGGGGCCGTGCCTCCGGGGGCGGCCCCGCTTCGCGTCTGCCCCGTGCCCCGCCCCCAACCCGCTGTGCGAGCCGGGGTGGTGGCGGGGGCGGGGCGCTCTCCCCGCTACAGGGAGACCGGGCCGAGTTGCTCGGCGACCGGGCCGAGTTGCTCGGCGATTTGCGGCGCGAGGTCTGGCCGCCGCTCGGCGACCATCCTCAGCATCTCGACAGAGGCGTCGAGGGTCACCTCGAGTTCCTCACCGCACCAGTCGTTGGGGCAGCGCAGGGTGCCACTCTCGTCGCCGCCAAGGACGAGCAGCGCCTCGGTTTCGGTGAGGTCGAGGTCGACCATCTCGCCGCACTCAGGGCACTCGTAGTCGGCCAGCACCTCTAACGATGTGGCCTCGCCATCGGCGTCGGGCATGTGCTTCTCCTTCTGGTAGCGGGGTCCGGGCCACCACAGCCGGGACGCAGCCCATCGTACTACCCGATGCAAGGTAGCGTTCGCCCACTTCGGTACGGCCCGTCACCTATGCTCCCGCCCGTCCATCACCGGACGGAAGGGGAGAACATGACACGACGACTACTCGCGCTGGCAGCCCTCACCGCCGCCCTCGTCTTCGCATGGGTGCCCGCAGCGGGCGCCCAGACGGACCTCAACTGCGACGACTTCGAGTTCCAGGAGGACGCCCAAGCGGTCCTCGATCAGGACCCGTCGGACCCGAACGGCCTCGACTCCGACAACGACGGGATCGCCTGCGAAGACCTCCCGAGTGGCAGCGGCGGCGGCGGAACCGGCGGCGGCGACACCGACGAGGGTGGGGCGCCCGTCGGCGGCGTCGACACCGGAGCGGGCGGCGCGGCGCCTGCCGGCGGTGGGACGAACTGGCCGCTGATCGCCGCGGTCGGGGTCGTCGGCCTCGGCGCGGTCGTTCTCTACCGTCGGAACGGTGCGAGCGCCTGACCGCACACGACGCTACGAGGCCCGGGGCTGGCAGCACGCGGCCCCGGCCCTCGTCGCGCTCCTGCTCGGCGCCTGCGTAGCGCACGACGCCCGCCCGATCATGTCGGACCGTCCCGCCGTCACCCAACCACCGGCGACGGTCCCTGCTCCGGCGACCGCAACGGCTGCTCCGGTGGCCCCCGTCCACCCGGCGACGACGGCACCCCCGGTCGTGGTCGACGTGCCGGCGACGGTGAGCATCCCCGCCATCGACGTGACCGCCCCGCTCGTCGCCCTCCACCGCGACCCCGCGACGGGCGTCCTCGTCCCGCCTGAAGACTTCGACACCGCCGGCTGGTACGCCGACGGCCCCGAACCCGGCGAACCCGGCCCCTCGGTGATCGCCGGGCATGTGGACGACTACACCGGCCCCGCCGTGTTCTTCCGGCTGCGCGACCTCGCGCCCGGCGACCAGGTGAC
Organism: Acidimicrobiales bacterium; assembly: GCA_036399815.1. Taxonomy (NCBI): domain Bacteria; kingdom Bacillati; phylum Actinomycetota; class Acidimicrobiia; order Acidimicrobiales; species Acidimicrobiales bacterium. The sequence goes on along the minus strand of DASWMK010000214.1, from coordinate 2,302 downwards.
CGTGTCGGGCGACGACGGCACGTCGCTGACGTACGTGGTGCAGCGGGTGGAGCGGCATCCGAAGGACGCGTTCCCGACCGTCTCCGTCTACGGGCCGACGGAGGATTCAGAGCTGCGGCTGGTGACCTGCGGCGGGGACTTCGATCGGGACTCGGGCCACTACCGGGACAACGTCGTGGTGTTCGCCACGCTCACCGGGTGAGGCCCGCCCCGCCTTCCAGCATTTTTCCATCCACCAGTGCTCCAAGGTCTCCTTCGATGGCGCTCACGTGAGCGTCGGGCCGCAGGTCAGAGCGTGTCCGGCGGTCGCTGGCGGCCGTGAAACTGGCCTTCTAAGCAGCGGGTCGCAGGTTCGAGCCCTGCCGGGGGCGCCCGCCGCCGAACCGCCGGCACCGCGCCTGGCGGAGCGCGACGATGGGCGGCCGGCCGGCGCGGTCGGCACGACGCGAGGAGGCGACCTGGTGGACCCGACGGGTGATCGGCTCGACGACGCGGACGAGGTGACGGGCGACGGCGAGGACGTGACGGCCGGCGACGCAGGTGCCGGGACGGGCGACGACTCGGTCATCGCCGACGACGGCGACGCCGGGCTCGGCGTCGAGGACCCGGGCTCCGGCAGCGAGCCCGGCGGGAACTCGGTCCTCGCGGCCGGGGGCGGCGGGGTGGAGGAGGACGACCCCGGCATCAAGTCCCGCCACGACGGCGTGATCCTCGGCGACGACCCGACCGGCGACCCCGACGAGGGCGGCGGCACCTAGTCGGGCCGCCGGGCGCGACGCCCGAGGAGGTGAGGGCGATGGATGAGGCGTGGGCGAGCGGCGACGCCTACGAGCCGTACATCGGGCGGTGGAGCCGGCTGGTGGCCGACGGGTTCCTCGACTGGCTGGCGGCGCCCGGCGGCGCCCGCTGGCTCGACGTCGGGTGCGGCACGGGCGCCGTCACGTCCGCGGTGCTCCGCCGGTGCGACCCGGCGGAGGTCGTCGGCGTCGACCCGTCGGCCGCGCACGTCTCGTGGTGCATGGCCCACGTCGACGACCGCCGGGCCCGGTTCGGCCCGGGCGACGCCACCCACCTCCCGGAGGGGCCGTTCGACGTCGTCGTGTCGGGGCTCGTCCTCAACTTCGTCCCCGACCCCGACGCCGCGCTGGCGGCGATGGCGGCCGCCGCGCCGGGTGGCACGGTCGCGGCCTACGTGTGGGACTACGAGGGGCGGATGGAGATGCTCCGGCACTTCTGGGAGGCGGCCGGGGCGCTCGACCCGTCGGCCGGGGAGCGCTTCGAGGGCACCCGGTTCCGCGGCTGGCACGCGGACGCCATGGAGGAGCGGTGGCGGCGGGCCGGGCTGCGCGACGTGCGCGTCGGCGCCGTCGAGGTGCCCACCGTGTTCGCCGACTTCGACGACTACTGGCGGCCGTTCCTCGGCGGCCAGGGGCCGGCGCCGGCCTACGTGGCGTCGCTCCCCGAGGCCCGGCGCACCGCCCTGCGCGAGCGCCTCAGGGCCGAGCTCCCCGCGGCCCCCGACGGGACCATCGACCTCGTCGCCAGGGCGTGGGCCGTCCGGGGGACCGCCGGGCCGTAGCGGGCGCGGGCGAAGGGGCGCCCGACAAGGCCGGGCCGGCAGGGCCGTTCCCCGGCGCTGCGTACGATGCGGGCGATGCCGGAGCCGCTCGACCTCGGAGACCACGCCATCCTCGACGCCGCGCCGGTCACGACGCTCCGCGCCTACGTCGACGGCGGCGGCGGAAGGGGCCTCGACGGCGCCAGGCGGCTCGGCCCCGCGTCGGTCGTCGAGGAGGTGCTGGCGTCCGGCCTGCGGGGCCGGGGCGGGGCCGGGTTCCCGACCGGCACGAAGTGGCAGACGATCGTGCAGAACGCCTCGGCGGCGCTCGCGCCCACCGTCGTCGTCAACGGCGCCGAGGGCGAGCCGGGCTCGTTCAAGGACCGCGCCCTCCTGCGCCGCAGCCCCTACCGGGTCGTCGAGGGCGCGCTGATCGCCGCGCTGGCCGTGGGCGCCGACCGGGTCGTCATCGCCGTCAAGCGCAGCTTCACCCGCGAGGTCGAGGGCCTCGAGCGGGCGGTGGCCGAGGCGACCGCCGAGGGCTGGGCCGACGGCGTGGCCGTCGGCGTCTTCGCCGGCCCGTCCGAGTACCTCTACGGCGAGGAGACGGCCCTGCTCGAGGTGCTCGACGGCCGCAGCCCGTTCCCCCGCGTCGCGCCCCCCTACCGCCACGGGGTGGACGAGGTCGGCGGCGACACCACCGAGCCGGCCGGCACCGAGCTCGCCGGGCCGGGCGGCACCGTC
>DASWMK010000213.1 GCA_036399815.1 Acidimicrobiales bacterium | reverse complement strand
CGGATGGGCCCGCAGGCGCCGCCGCCGCCGCCGTCGTCGCCGCAGCCGGCCAGCGCGCCGGCGGCGACGGCCACGACGAGCAGGGTGCACGCCGCCGCCGACGGGATGCGCCAGAACCGGACCCGGTCGTGGACCACGGCGATGCCGAGCACGATCAGCGCCCCTCCCGCCAGCACCCGGGGCTCGAACCGCTCGCCCAGCGCGACGACGCCGACGGCGACGGCCACGACGGGGACGAGGTAGGTGACGAGCGAGGCCTTGGTCGGGCCGACCTCGTGGATCACCCGGTAGTTCATGACGTAGGCGATGCCGGTGCCCATGGCGCCGAGGAGCACGATCGACAGCAGCCGCCGGGGCGCAGGGTCGATCCCGTCGACGAGCGTCGTGCCCAGGGCCACCGGGGCGAGGAGGACGGTCGCCGCGACCAGCTGGCCGGCCGCGGCCACGGTCGGCTCGACGCCCATGAGGTGGCGCTTGGTCCACGCGAACGCCAGCCCGTACCCGGCGCCGGCGAGCACGGCGGCGAGCGAGCCGGCGACCGACGAGTCGGCCAGGTCCGACCCGCCCACGCCGGCGGCCACGGCGACGCCGCCGAAGCCGATGGCGAGGCCGATGGCCGGGGCCCGGCGCAGCCGCTCGCCGACGAGCAGGGCGACGCAGAGCGCGGTGAACAGCGGGGTCGAGGCGTTGAGCACGGCGGCCAGGGCGGACGTGATGCGCTGCTCGCCCCAGGCGAGGAGCGTGAACGGCAGCACGCTCCCGGTGACCGCCATCACCGTGAAGTGGCCCCAGAGGCGGCGGTCGCGGGGGAGGGAGCGGCCCTGCCAGCGCAGGATGACGAGGAGCACGCCGGCGCCGAGGGCGACCCGCAGGCCGGCGACCGTCGCCGGCGTCATCCCCCCGACGGCCACCTTGATGAAGAGGAAGGACCAGCCCCAGATGACGGCGAGGACGAGCAGCCGCCTCATGCGCGGCGCGGGGGAGCCGACGGTGCCCGCATCCGTCCATTCTGGCGACGGCCTGCCGGTCCACCACCGGCAAGTGGCGCCTAAACTCGCCGCCGTGCCGCGGTCCTCGATCGAGCGCCGGCTGTCCGGTGTGGCCGAGCGGCTGAAGCAGCTGCGCGGGGAGCTCGTCGTGGTCGACGAGCAGCTCGCCCACCTGGCCGACGCCGCCGACGAGATGCGGCTCCGCGCGCTCGTGTCGGAGACGCCGCTGGCCGACCGGGAGCACCACGAGGCCGAGCGGCACGCGGACGCCATGCGCCGGCGCCGGGCCGAGGTCGTGGCCACGATCGCCGAGCTCGAGGCGGCCCAGGACGAGCTGCTCGACCGGCTGGTGGCCGAGCGCCGCTAGCCGGCCGGCCGAGGGCCGCCCCGTGCCGAGCACCCTCGCCGAGCGCCACTAGGCTCAAGGGACCCGCCCCGCAAGGAGCCCGAGTGCCGACCCGCGTCGTGATCGCCGAAGACGAGGCCATCATCCGCCTCGACCTGAAGGAGACCCTCGAGGAGGAGGGCTACGAGGTCGTGGGCGAGACCGGCCGGGGCGACGAGGCCGTCGCCCTGGTCAAGGAGCTCGAGCCCGACCTCGCCATCCTCGACATCAAGATGCCCGGCCTCGACGGGCTGTCGGCGGCCAGGGAGATCTCCGCCGAGCAGCGGGCCGCCGTCCTCATCCTCACGGCGTTCAGCCAGCGGGACCTGATCGAGCGGGCGAGGGACGCCGGCGCCCTCGCCTACCTGGTGAAGCCGTTCCAGCGCAGCGAGCTGATCCCGGCCGTCGAGGTCGCGCTCGGCCGCTTCCGGGAGATGAAGGCCTTGGCCGACGAGGTGCGGGGGCTGGAGCAGCAGCTCGAGGCCCGCAAGGTGGTCGACCGGGCGAAGGGGCTGCTCATGGACCGCCACGGGATGACCGAGGGCGCCGCCTTCTCGTTCATCCAGAAGCGGGCCATGCAGGAGCGGCTGACCATGAAGGTCATCGCCCAGCGCATCATCGACGGCGAGCTGGTCCCCGAAGGCTGAGCGCCCGCAGGGCGGACCGGTGGCGGCCATCCGGCGAGGGTGGCGGTCCTAACCTGGCGGGGTGGCCAAGGTCCTCCTGCTCGACGGGAACTCGCTGACCTACCGGGCGTTCTTCGCGCTGCCGGCGGACATGGCCACGGCCTCCGGCCAGGTGACCAACGCCGTGTTCGGCTTCACGTCGATGCTGATCAACCTGCTGCGGGACCACCGCCCCGACCGGGTGATCGTGGCCTTCGACCGCCCCGAGCCCACGTTCCGCCACGAGGCGATCGCCGACTACAAGGCCAACCGCAGCGAGGCGCCCGACATCCTGCGCCAGCAGGTCGGCCTCGTCCGCCAGGTGGTCGAGACCCTCCGCATCCCGATCGTGGAGAAGGCCGGCTTCGAGGCCGACGACCTGATCGCCACGCTGGCCACGACGGGCAGGGACGCCGGCGACCACATCGTGATCGTCACCGGCGACCGGGACACCTACCAGCTGGTCGAGGACCCGCTCGTGCAGGTGCTCTACAACCGGCGGGGCGTGTCGGACTACGTGCTCTACGACGAGGCCGGCATCAGGGAGCGGACCGGGGTGACCCCGGCCCAGTACCCGGAGTACGCGGCGCTGCGGGGCGACCCGTCGGACAACCTGCCGGGCGTGCCGGGGGTCGGCGAGAAGACGGCGGCCAAGCTCATCACCACCTACGGCGGCCTCGACGGGGTGTTCGCCCACCTGGACGAGCAGTCGCCCAAGCTTCGCCAGAACCTGGCCGAGCACGAGCAGCGCGTGCGGGTCAACGCCAAGGTGATGGTGCTCGACCGGTCGGTCCCCCTCGACGTCACCCCCGACGAGCTCCTCATGGGCCGGTTCGACCCCGAGGAGGTCCGCCGGCTGTTCGACTTCCTCGAGTTCCGCACGCTCTACGACCGCCTGGCCGAGGCCGTCGACACCGAGATGGCGCCGGTGGCGGCGGCCGGCGTGCTGGAGGCCGAGGTGCGGGAGGCGGCCGCGCCGGCCGAGGCCGTGGAGCTCCTGGAGGAGCTGGCGGGGGCGGCCG
>DASWMK010000212.1 GCA_036399815.1 Acidimicrobiales bacterium | reverse complement strand
CGGGCCCGCCGCCGGGGTCCCTGCGCCTGGTCGAGCGGCCGGTGCCCGAGCCGGGCCCCGGCGAGGTCCGGGTGCGGGTCACCGTCTGCGGGGTGTGCCGCACCGACCTGCACCTCGCCGAGGGCGACCTGCCGCCCCGCCGCCCCGGCGTCGTCCCCGGCCACGAGGTCGTCGGCGTGGTCGACGCGCTCGGCCCCGGCGCCCGGCGCTTCGAGCCCGGCCGGCGCATCGGCATCGCCTGGCTGCGGGCCACGTGCGGCACGTGCCGCTTCTGCCGGCGGGGCGACGAGAACCTGTGCCTCGCGCCCCGGTTCACCGGCTGGGACGACGACGGCGGCTACGCCGAGCACGCCGTCGTCCCCGAGGCGTTCGCCCACCCGCTGCCCGACGGGTTCGACGACGAGGCCGCCGCCCCGCTGCTCTGCGCCGGGATCATCGGCTACCGCGCGCTGCGCCGGTCGGCCCTCCCGGCCGGCGGCCGGCTCGGCATCTGGGGGTTCGGCGCGTCCGCGCACCTCGCCGCCCAGGTGGCGCTGCACGAGGGGGCCGAGGTCCACGTGCGGACCCGCTCGGCGGAGGCCAGGGCGCTGGCGCTGGCGCTCGGCGCCGCGTCCGCCGGCGACGTGGCCGACCCGCTGCCCGCGCCGCTCGACTCGGCCGTCGTGTTCGCGCCGGCCGGCGAGGTCGTGCCCGTCGCCCTCGCCGCCCTGGACCGGGGCGGCACGTGCGCCGTCGCCGGCATCCACCTCACCACCGTCCCGCCCCTCGACTACGAGGCCCACCTGTTCCAGGAGCGCCAGCTGCGATCGGTCACCGCCAACACGAGGCGCGACGCCGCCGAGCTCCTCGCCATCGCGGCCCGGGCCCCGCTGCGCCCGGCGACGACGGCCTACCCGTTCGAGGCGGCCGACCGGGCGCTCGCCGACCTGGCCGCCGGCCGGGTGACGGGGGCGGCCGTCGTCCGGGTGAGCCGCCCCGCGGCCGACGCCGCCGCGCCGGCCCCCTGACGCGGGACGACCGCACGACGGAGGTCGTGCGGTCGTCGGGCTGCGCTTCGCCGGGTCGCTCCTGCCCCGGCCTCTGAGCCGTCCGTACCCGGCTCGGGGGCCGAGGCAGAAGTCGGGATCAGGAAGCGAACAGGCAGCGCAGCATGCGGGCCATGACGGCGATCGCCTCGTCGACCGGGAGGCCCTGCTGGCGGCGGAGCTGCTCCCACATCGACCAGCTGGTCGTCATCTCGACCGCGCACAGCAGCTCGGCCCGGGCGTGCGGGTTGCGCTCGCGGAGCTCGGGAGCGAAGACCCGCTCCAGCTCGCCCACGGCGGACTCCCTGGCGAGGCGCAGGCAGCGGGCCGCGCCCGCCGACGTATCGCGGTGCAGGGAGAGGGCCCGCCGGATGGGGCTGACCTCCTCGAGGGCGACCGACCAGCGCCGCACCAGCTCGTCGATCCGCTCGTCGAGCGGCAGCTGGGACGACGGGCCGACCCACAGGTCGGCGGTCCGCACCGCGTGGCGGTCGGCCGCGGCCGCCAGCAGCGCCTCGATGTTGTCGAAGTGCAGGTACACGGATCGGCGGGACACACCAGCCCGCTCGGCCACCTGGGCCGCGGTCGGCCGCAGGTTGCCCTCCTGGATCAGTCCGAGGAGGGCGTCGACGACGGCGAAGAACGTCCTGGCCGAGCGGGCCAGGCGGCCGTCGAGCGGTACTTGCGGGGTGACATCGACCGTGCCCGTCACGGGACGGTCGACCAGAGCTGCAGTCACGGGGTCCTCCTCCTCCTCTCGTCGGTCGTCGGGTCAGGTCAGCGCGTCGCCTCCGCCAGCCACTCTTCCGACCGCACCTGGACGGGCTGTGGTGCCCCCATCACGGTCGAAGCGACCAGGTCGGCGACGGTCTGGGATCGCAACTCGGACCGCCACGCCGCCTCGGCCCGCTCCATGGCGCACGCCACACCGCACATGGTGGGGTAGGCCCCGGGGGTGCCGGCGCACGGCCCGCGACGGCGGATCTCCGTGCAGCGGAACACCGGGGCGCTGCCTTCGATGGCCTCGACGACATCCAGCAGCGTGATCTCGTTCGCCGGCCGGGCCAGGCGGTACCCTCCCACGCGGCCCTTGGTCGACTCCAGGATCCTCGCTCCGGAGAGCTGCTGCAGGTGCTTCGCGAGATAGGCAGCGGGCAGGCCGTGGTACTCGGCGAGGCGGCTGGCAGGCAGCGCTCTCCCCCCCGGTACGCAGGCCAGCAGCACACAAGAGTGCAGTGCCCACTCGACGCCTTCTCCGAGTTGCATTATCCGGATAGTACTCCTCGTGGACCCTCTTTGTAAAGGGATCGGCACGCCCTGTGAGGACGTGTTCGCAGGTCAGGACACCTCGAGGACGACCTTGGTGGCCTCCCGGCGGTCGAACCGGTCGTAGGCCGCGACGGCGTCGTCCAGGGGCATCCGGTGGGTGATCACGCTCGTGGCGTCGATCCGGCCGGCGAGCAGGATCGGCAGCAGCTGGTCCCTCGTGCTGATGGGGTCGCCGACCGCCCAGCGGAGGGTGAGCTCCTTGCCGAAGGCCGTGCCGGTGTGCAGCGGGAACGCCGGGCTGTGGTGGGCGCCGACCGCCACGACCGTGCCCTTGGCCCGCACGGCCTCGATGGCGCAGGCGAGGGCGGCGTCGCTGCCGACGGCCTCGAGCACCACGTCGGCCCCCCGGCCGGCGGTGGCGTCGCGGAGCGCGGCGGCCAGGTCGCCGGGGGCCACGGGCCGGGCGCCGGCCGCCTCGGCCGCGGCCCGGCGGGCCGGGTCGGGGTCGACGGCGAGCACGACGGCGGCGCCGAGGTACCGCGCCGACATGGTGGCGAACAGTCCGACCGGGCCGCAGCCGACGACCGCGACCACGTCGCCCGGCCGGATGCCGGCCTCGGACGCGGCGGTGAACCCGGTGGTCAGGATGTCGCCGACGAACAGCGCCTGCTCGTCGGAGAGCCCGTCGGGGATGGGCGCCAGCACGACGTCGGCGAAGGGCGAGCGGACGTACTCGGCCTGCCCGCCGGGCAGGTACGGGCCGACGACCTCGCCGTAGCCGAACAGGGTCACCTGCTCGCACTGGTAGTGCCAGCCCCGCCGGCACCACCAGCAGCGGCCGCAGGCCACCACGTCGGACGCGACGACCCGGTCGCCCGGCCGCAGGCCGGTGACGGCCGGGCCGACCTCCTCGACCACGCCGACGAACTCGTGGCCGAGCACGGTGCCCTCTAGGAACCCCGGGATCTCGCCCCGGTACGGGTGCAGGTCGGTCCCACAGATGGCCGACCGGGTCACGCGGACGATGGCGTCGCCGTCGTCGCGGAGCTCGGGGCGCTCCAGGTCCTCGGCCAGGACGACGGCCCTGGCCCCCTTCCAGACGACCCCCTTCACGACCGGCTCCCGGAGGTGGCGGGCGCCGGGACGTCGAGCGTCAGCACTTCGACCCCCTTGGCGTCGAGCGAGAGGCGGAACACGGCCGGCGACCCGTCGGGGCCGGTCGCGGTGACGGTGGTGGTGACGGGCGCGACGCCGTGGTTGACGGCGACGACCGCCCGGCGGCCGCCGACGACGACCGGCGTGAGCTCGACCTCGGGCCGGTCGCAGTCGGCCTCGGGGGTCACGCCGGCGAGGGCGGCGGCGTCCCGGTAGAGCCGCTCGCACGGGCCGGCCTCCAGCGCGTGGGGCCGGTCGAGCAGCGCCTCGAACGGGGCGTTCAGGTAGAGCGCCGTCCCCCGGCCGACCGCCTTGCGGGTGAGCGCCGGCGAGCCGTCGGGGAAGGTGGCGAGGACCTCGGCGGAGGTGGCGGCGATCACCGGCACGTGGGGCCGGGCGCCGAGCGCCGACCAGTCGAGGTCGTGGCGGGTGCCCTGCCAGGTGAAGCTGCCGTGCGCGTCGGCGTCGACGGTGAAGTCGACCGTGCGCACCCCGAACAGCTCCTCGCCCCCGTAGCCGTGGAGGTGGTCGCCGGGGGAGTAGAGGAGCGTGCCGCCGTCGCGGACGAAGGCGGTGAGCCGCTCCTGGTCGGGCAGGGTGATGCGGCGCAGCGACGGGCACACGAGCAGGCGGTGGTGGGGCGCCGGCTCCCGCGCGAACTCGACGGGCAGGTGGGCCCGTTTGGCGAGGAGGTAGGCGCCGAACAGGCCGGGCGCGCCGCTGGCGTCCGCCTGGAGGTAGGTGTGCTCGGGCACCCGGTACAGCTCGGGGAGGTAGACGGCGACCGGCGACGGCGGCACCTCGAGCCCGGCCCAGTCGGCGGCGTCGCGCGCCACCGCGGCGAGCTCGGCGAACGCCGGCTTCGGGCGGCCCTCGAGGTCGAGCAGGCCGACGAAGCGCTCGGTCGGCCGCTCGACGTACGGCTTGGCCGTCGAGGCGATGTCCTGCCAGCACCACACGAGCAGGCCGTTGGCGCCGGCGGCCAGCGCGGCCGGTGCGACGGCCCGCAGGTAGGCGGCGGCCACCTCCTCGCCGGTGCCGTAGCTGCCCAGCTCGTCGACGAGCGGGGTGCCGAACGCCGACGCCACCCGGACGAGGAACGGCACGAAGCTCGTCCCCCGGTACGACAGGGTCGACTCGATGGCGAACGGTGACCAGGTCGGGAACCCGTGGATGCCGACGAGGTCGAGCCCCTCGGCGTTGTCGGGCCCGAAGCCGTGCGCGCCGACGACGCCGGACGCCTCGTTGGCCTGGAGCACGAGCGCGCCGGGGTGGGCCCGGCGGATGGCGTCGGCCAGGCGGGTGTGCCACGCCCGCACCGCCTCCCTGGGCAGCCTGGCCGACTCGGCCGTGTCGACGTGCATGACCTCGTCGCCGAGGTCGTAGGCGAGCACGTTGTCGAGGCCGGCGAGGGCGCCGGCCACGTGGGCCACGTAGGCCTCCTCGCGCGCCACGACGTCGGGGTCGGTCCAGAGGCTCCGGCCCCTGCGCCAGGGCGGGTCGAACAGCTGGCCGTTCATCCAGATCGTGAGCAGGGAGGGGACGCAGGCCAACCCGTGCCGGCCCGCCTCCTCCACCAGCTCGCGGACCCGGCCCACGACCACCTCGTCGTAGCGGCCCTCCTCGGGCTCGACGTCGGCCCAGAACACGAAGAAGCGCACGGTGGTGAAGCCGGCGGCCGCCATGCCCCGGAGATCGCTGGCGACCCGTTCCGGGCGCCAGTCCCGCCAGAACCCGCACCCGGCGTAGCTCGGGTGCCAGTCGACCCCCACGGCCAGGAACGGCTGGCCGTCCCGGGTCAGGCGACCGCCGGCCGACCTGAACCTCACACCCATGCGGTCCCCAGGCACCGGGCGAGCGCCATGGCCGCCACGCCGGCGACGAGGTCGACGTCGGACTCCCGCATCCGCGCGTGCAGCGGGAGGGTGACCTCGCGGGCCGCCACGTCCTCGGTCACCGGGAGGTCGCCGGGCTGGTACCCGTAGGCCGCCTGGTAGTGCGAGAACAGGTGGGAGGGCGGGTAGTGGACGCTGCTCTGGATCCGGTGGCGCTTCAGCTGCTCCTGGAAGCACTCGCGGTCCACGCCGTCAGGCAGCAGCAGCGGCATCAGGTGGTAGGCGCTGTCACCGGTGCGGTGGAAGAACGGCAGGTCCACGCCCGGCAGCTCGGCCAGCAGCCGGCGGTACCGCGTGGTGAGGTCGCAGCGGCGGCGCCGGTCGTCGGGCAGGCGGGAGAGCTGCACCCGGCCGAGGGCCGAGGACATCTCGGTGGGCCGGTAGTTGAGGCCGAGGCCGACCACGTCGTAGCCGGCCGGGCGGCCCTGCTGCTTGTCCCACGACGACGTGGTCATGCAGTGGGACCGCAGCTGGCGGATGCGGGCCAGCACCGACGGGTCGCGGGCGACGACCATGCCGCCCTCGCCGGTGGCCACGTTCTTCGTGGCGAAGAAGCTGAAGCAGCCGATGTCGCCGATCGTCCCGAGGGCGCCGGCGCCGGTGCGCACGCCGGGGGCGTGGGCCGCGTCCTCGACGACGGCCAGGCCGTGGCGGCGGGCGACGGCGAGGATGCCGTCCATGTCGGCGGCGAACCCGCCGAAGTGCATGGCGACGATCGCCTTCGTGCGGGGGGTGACCCGGCGGGCGACGTCGGCGGGGTCGACGGTGAGGTCGCAGGTGTCGGCCACGTCGGCGAACACCGGCGTGCCGCCGCAGAGGGCGACGACGGCGGCGGCGCTGACGAAGCTCAGCGACGGGACGATCACCTCGTCGCCCGGGCCGATCCCGAGGGCGAGCATGGCGAGGTGCAGGGCGGCGGTGCCGCTGCTCACCGCGACGGCGTCCTCGACGCCGTGGACGGCGGCGAACTCCCGCTCGAAGGCCCGCGTGACGGGCCCGGCCGACAGCCAGCGGGAGCGGAGCACGGCGGCGACGGCCTCGACCTCGTTCTCGTCGATCACGAGGTCGGAGAGGGTGACCCGCCAGTCCGGCGGGGCGGTCGTCGTGCGGGCCGACGTCGCGACCCGCGGTCGTTCGAGGGTGTCGAGGGCCATTGCGTCCTCCGAGATCAGGCGTGGGTCGCTTGCAGGTCGGACGGGGTGCGCAGGTAGCGCGACCGGTTCTCCCGGAAGATCTGCTCCGCACGGTGGTACTGGTCGACGGTCCCGATGTCGAGCCACTCGCCGACGTGGAGGTAGGTGGCGATGGGGTAGCCCTTCGCCATCCCCCGCTCGATGAGGCTCGACATGTCGAGGTAGCCACCAGGGGTCAGGCGGGTCCAACCGGACGGGTCGATGGCGTAGATGCCGGCGTTGATGAGCACCTCGTGGGTGGGCTTCTCGTCGTAGCGGACGATCCGCCCGCCGGACTGCTGCACGACGCCGAACTGGATCGGGATCGGCAGCTTGCAGAGGACCATCGTGGCGATGACGTCCTGGGCCCGGTGGAAGGCCATCACGTCGGCGAAGTCGATGTTCGTGAGGAGGTCGGCGTTGCAGACGAGCACGGGCTCCTCGGGCTGGGGGATGAGCCCGAGCGGGCCGGCCGTGCCGAGGAGGCGGTCGGCGACCGAGTACTGGATGTCCAGGCCGAGCCAGCGGCCGTCCCCGAAGTGGTTCTGGATGGACTGCGCCTTGTAGTACAGGGCGAGCGTGACCTTGTCGAAGCCCTGGTCGCGCAGCTGGGTGAGGATGATCTCGAGGATCGGCACGCCGTCGACCGGCAGCAGCGGCTTCGGCAGGACGTTGGTGTACGGCCGGAGCCGGGTTCCCAGGCCACCCGCCATCACGATCGCTTCCATCGGTCGCTCCTTCGTGGTCGTTCTAGGTCGGGTCTCCGGCGCCGACGGGCGCCCGCAGACGCCGGTAGGCGGCCTCGATGCGGTCGGTGACCGCGTCCCAGGTCAGGTCCTGCTCGGCCCGCCGCCGCCCGGCCTCGCCCATCGCCACCCGCCGTGCGTCGTCGCACAGCAGGTCGGCGACCGCCTCGGCGAGCGGGGCCGGGTCGACCGGCACCACCAGCCCGTCCAGCCCGTGGCGGACGACCTCGGTGGCACCGGGGAAGTCGCCCGACACGACCGGGCGCCCGCACGTCCACGCCTCCACGAACACCAGCGGGAACACGTCCGCCGTCGAGGGCAGGCACAGCAGCGAGCAGGCGGCCAGCGCGTCGCGCTTGGTGGCACCGTCGACCACCCCGAGGTCGACGACCCTGGGGTCGGCGGACGCCGCCATCACGTCCTTCGCGTCGGGGTCCCAGTCCGGCCCGGCGAACACGAACGCCGCGTCCGGCCGGCGCTCCCACACGAGCGGCGCGGCGGCCAGCACCCGGTGGAACCCCTTGAACCGGGCCTTGCGGCCCAGGTACAGCACGAACGGCCCGTCGACGCCGGTGGCGGCCCGGAAGGCGTCCGGGTCGGGCCGGCCCTCGATCTCGGGGCCCTGGCCGACGGCGAGGAGGCGCTCGGCGGCGACGCCGGCGGCCCGGAACACCGAGCCCTCGGCGCCGGTCAGCACGAACACCACGTCGGCCCGCCGGCAGACGTCCATGCCGGCCTCCCGGTCCTGCCACACCTCGGGTGCGGAGGCGGGGGTCACGGCGAGGGGGGACCCGGCCCGGTCGGCGACCTCGGCGGCGAGCAGGGCGTAGGTCCTGCTGACCAGGTCGACGGCGTGCACGACATCGGGGACCCAAGGGAGCGCCAGGGGGTCGGTGACGACGTGCACGCCGTCGACGGTCGCGACCGGGGCCGTGGGGGCGCCCAGCACGGCCACCTCGTGGCCGCGGGTCGCCAACCCGGTCGCCGCCCGCCACGCCATGGTCTCGGCGCCGGCCAGGGCCGGGAAGTACCCCTCGTGGACGATCAGGACGCGCATGCGGCTCCCACCCGCGTCGCGGCCCGGTCCCGGGCGTACCACTCGTAGGTGTCGGCGAGGCCCTCCGACAGCGGCACCGACGGCTCGTAGCCGGTCAGCGCCCGGAGCCTCGTCAGGTCCGGCAGGCGCCGGTCGGGGGAGCCGGCCGGCGGGTCGTGGATCTCGAGCGGCGGGCTCACGCCGACGAGCTCGAACAGGGTGCGGGCCAGGTCGATGATCGGCAGCTCCTCGCGGTCGTTGCCGACGTTGGCCAGCACCGGCTCGTCGCCGGGCAGCTCGGTCAGGCGGATCGTGGCGTCCACGGCGTCGCGGACGTGGCAGAAGGCCCTCGTCTGGTGGGCGCCGTAGAGCGGGAACGGCGTGACGCCGTCGAGCACCCGGTCGATGAACTGCGGGATCACGTGGGAGTGCCCCATCCGCGGCCCGTACACGTTGTGGTAGCGGGCGATCCTCGCCCGGAACCCGGACGCCTCGGCCATGTGCATGGTCAGCAGCTCGCCGGCCAGCTTGCTGACCGAGTAGCTGGTGCGGGGGGCGTGGGGCTCGGGCAGGGCGAAGGCGGCCGACTCGGGCACCGGGTAGCCGGTGAGGCCCAGGCGGGCGGCGCCGTCGCCGATCTCGCTCGTGGAGCTGAGGAACACGGCCTCGGGCGTGACCCTCGCGCACCAGTCGAGGACGTTGACGGTGCTGAGGAGGTTCGTGCGCAGCACCCTGGCCGGCTGGCCGTTGGCCCGCTGGACGCCGACGACGGCGGCGAGGTGGTACACGTACCGCCAGCCGTTGCCGAGGGCGACGCCGGGCAGCGGCTCGGTGAGGTCGTGCTGCACGAGCTCGACGTGGTCGAGCAGGGCCCGGAGGTCGGCGTCGACCCGGCCCCTCGACAGGTCGTCGACGAGCGTGACCCGGTAGCCCCGCTCGACGAGGGCCGAGGCCAGGTGGTAGCCGACGAAGCCGGCGCCGCCGGTGACGAGGACTCGATCAGCCACGGCCCAACCTCAGGTACGTGAGCTCGCCGGCCTTCGAGGCGAGGCGGTCCTTGTAGATGCCCCAGGCGTCGAACACGACGGCCGGCCGGCGCATCGTGGCGATCAGCCGCTCGATGTCGGCGTCGCGGTAGCCCGGGTGGTTGATGAGGACGAGGGCGGCGTCGGCGCCGGCGAAGCCCTCCTCGAGGCCGACGAGGCGCACGCCCATGCCGGCGGCCCGCTCGGCGCCGACCATGTGGTCGTGGGCCACGATCTCGCCCACGTGGTCGCGAAGGGCCTCGATGATCGGGACGGACGGAGCGCCGCGGACGTCGTCGGTGACCGGCCAGCCCTTGTAGGCCAGGCCGCAGATCAGGACCCGGGCCTCGTCGACCCGCTCGTTGGCCTTCAGGGCCCGCATGACCCGGTCGGCGACGTGGTAGGGCACCTGCTCGTTCAGGCGCCGGGCGGCGGACACGAGCGGCGGGAAGTAGCCGCCCCGCTCCGTCGACCGCATGAGCAGGTACGGGTCCTTCACGAGGCAGCTGCCGCCGACGAAGCCGGGCCGGTTCAGGTCGGGCCGCGGGTAGTCGTGGTTGGCGGCGGCGATCACCTCGTCGGCGTCGAGGCCGAGCGACTCGGCCATCAGCGCCACCTCGTTGCCGAACCCGTAGATCAGGTCGGTGTGGCAGTTGCAGATCAGCTTCACCATCTCGGCCGCCTCGAGCGACGAGACCGCCGTCTGGTTCCGGTTCAGCCGGCCGAGCAGCTCCTTCGCCCTGGCGAGCGAGCGCTCGTCGAGGGCGCCGATGACCTGGGGCAGCTCCCGCAGCTCGCGGAGGGCCTTGCCCTGGATGGTGCGCTCGGGCGAGAAGGCCAGCAGGGGCCGCTCCACCCGGCTGGCCAGCCGGGGCAGGACGACCGTGCGGGACGTGCCGACCGGGACCGTGCTGCGCAGGATCACGAGCGTCTCGTCGGTCAGGCGGGGCACCAGCGTGTCGAGGGCGGCGTGCAGGTAGCGCAGCTCGGGCTGGTGGGTCGTGTCGTCGACCGGCGTGCCGACGCACACGATGACGGCCGGCGGCAGCACGTCGGGCAGCTCGTCGACGATGTCGAAGCGGCCGGGCGGCAGGGTGGCGTGGGCCTCGGGGATGCCGGGCTCGTAGAACGGGAACTCGCCCCTGCGGAGGGCGGCGGTCAGGCGGGTGTTGACGTCGTAGCCGAGGACCCGGACGCCGGCGTCGGCGAGGGCCACGGCGATGGTCAGCCCGACGTAGCCGAGGCCGACGACGGCGACCTCGTGGCCGGTGGGCTGCTGGTGGTCTGCGGTGCTCATCGGGGCTCCTCAGTTCGACAGCTCGACGACCGACTGCTTCCAGATGGCGCGGCCGTCGGCGTGGGCGGTCACGGCGAAGAGACGAGGCGTGTCGGTGGCGTGGAACCGGTAGGTGACGCGGCAGCCGGGGGCGGTCGGCTTCGAGAACCGGACCCGCATGCGGCGGAGCCGACCGGGGTCACCGCCGCACAGGCCGTCGACGGCGAGCGTGGCGCCGATCGCCATGGTCGACATGCCGTGGAGGATGACGCCGGGCAGGCCGGCGGCCCTCGCCGCCGCGTCGTCGAGGTGGATCGGGTTGTGGTCGCCGGAGGCGGCCGCGTAGCGCCGGGGCAGGTCGGCGTCGAGCAGGCGCTCGACCTCGATGACCGGCGGCTTGTTCGCCCGCAGCGGCGGCGGGGCGAACACCGGCGGCCGGCCGGCGGCGCCGGGGATGGGCGAGGCGAAGGCGAGGATGGTCTCGAGGGCGACGAGCAGCCGGCCCGAGCGGTCGTGGACCGTCGTCTCGATGACGTAGGCCTGGCGGGCGCCGTACTCCCCGGCGTCGAGGATGACGGCCCGCAGGTCGACGACCTCGCCCGGCGCGATCGCGTGGGCGAACACCATGTCGGACTGGGCGTGGAGCATGTCCTCGCGGCGCACGCCGAGGGCCGGGTCGGCCAGCAGCTCCTCCAGCACCTTCATGGCCGGGTTGATCACGAAGCACGGGTGGGTGGACGAGGTGCCGTAGCGGGCCGGGTCGTCCCCGGCCACCGCCGCGTAGGCCTCGGCGGCGACCGGGTCGACCACCACGCCGTCGATGGCGTAGGTGCGGCCGACGACCTCGTCGTCGAGCACGGTCCCGAGCACCGGGAAGGCGGTCACGGCTACGCCGCCTCTCGGAACACCCGGCCGCTCCAGCCGTCGACGACGACCCGGCCGGACGCCTGGGACTCGGGGATCGAGATGCCGGCCACGAGCGGGATGCCGAGCTCGCGGCAGACGATGGCGACGTGGGAGAGGATGCTGCCGAAGGCCGTGATGACGCCGGCCGGCTGGACGGCGAGCACGTAGTTGCCGTCCACCCGCTCGCCGCAGATCACGTCCTTGCCCGACCCGTCGCTCTCGACCATCAGCGGGCCCTCGGCCCAGCCGGGGGCGAGCGGCGTGCCGACGGCGGTGTCCACGAACGTCAGCGCCTGGCGAGGGATGTTGACGAGGTCCTCGCCCTTCTCCTGCACGTCGGGGCCGAGCGCCAGGGCGGCGGCCTGCTGGAGCTCCTCGGTGCGGGCGTCGATCAGGCGCTGCTGGGCCCGGCGCTCCAGCCGGGTCAGCTCGGTGGCGCCGAGCAGGGCGGCGTCGCCGGCGTCGATCCCGGTGGCGCCCGACTCGAGGAGGAGGCGCACGCAGTGCAGGGCCCGCAGGCCGAGCTCCTTCGAGCGCTCCCGCTCGGCGAGCAGGGAGTCGAGCAGGTCGATCAGCTTGTTGGCCGTCTTGCCGGCCAGGGTGCCGTTGGGCAGGGCGACCGACTCGCTGTGGTGGCCGCCGCCCATGGCCGACCCGCCGAGCGGCTGGGCCGCCTCCTTGGCGATGCAGAACGGGGCGAAGCGGTCCGAGCGGTCGGCGACCTCGTAGTTCTGGAGCCGGTCGGCGCCCCTCGGCAGGCGGCCGGCCGTGGCCGAGGCGTAGGCGGCCTCGCCGGCCCGCCGGGCGACGACCCGCAGCAGCTCGGTGGCGGTCGCCTCGTCGTAGTCCTGGAGGAACAGGTGGCGCATGGCCGACGCCGCGGCGGCGGCCAGGGTCGTCGTCCTCGTGTGGAGCGCCCAGGCGGTGCGGGCGGCGGTGAACGACAGCTCGAAGGCCGAGCCGACCTTGATGGGCGAGCCGTCGGCCAGCACGCCGCGCACGGCGTCCTCGGCCCTCGCCACCTGGGCCGCCGTCCGGCCCGAGAACTCGCCGTTGCCCCGGCCGAGCAGCAGGCCGACCTTCACCGCGTTCCAGATCTTGCGCGGGTCGGCCGTCTCCTCCTTGGGCTCGCCGGCGAGCGGCGGCGGGCCGCCGAGCAGGAGCTCCCAGACGTCGCTGCGGCTCATGATCGGCATGCGGGCGACGAACTTGTCGATCTCGCTCATCACGTGGTACGGCCGGAAGGCCCGGAAGGCGAGGTACTCGGGGTTCGGGCCCTCGATGACGATGCCGGTCTTGGCGGCGACCGAGCGGAAGGCGACCTCCATGCCGGCGCCGATGAGCGAGAAGCTGAGCGGCGACAGGATCTCGGGAGCCACCTCACGGAAGTTGGCGGCGCTGAGGACCGCCTCGCCGGTGACCGGCGGCGTGTCGACGGAGAACCGGGGCGTCTTCATGACAGCGACCTCATCCGCTCGATCTCGTGGTCGATGGTGCGGGTGACGTAGGACCGGTCCCGCGGCAGGTTGACCTCGCCGGCCTCGACCAGGCGCTCGATGCAGGACAGGTCCAGGTCGTAGGTGGCGTGCGTGTACGGGAGGACCTCCCGGGACACGTTGTCGAGGCCGAGCCACTCGGGCTTCACGACCGCCGACACGGCCTTGGCCACCTTGCGGTTCACGTAGCGGGGGGCGCCGAGCCCGTGCCGCATGGCGATCACGTCGAGGATGTCGTGCAGGCTCGGCGAGTTCGGGTCGATGGCCCACACGGCGTCCAGGTGCTGCTCCCGCCGGGACACGGCCAGGGTGACGTCGGCGACGAAGTCGACCGGGCCGCACCAGTAGTCCATGTTCCCGCCGGTCACGAGCGGCCGGCCCGAGGCGAGGTAGGGCAGCGCCTCGAACATCACGAGCGGCTCGCGGGTCTTCTGGGTGTCGTCGAAGCTGTTCATCACCTGGCCGGGGCGGACGATGCGCACCGGCTTCGGGAACGACCGCACGAGGCGCTCGCCCTCGAACTTCGCCCACTCGTAGAAGTTGCGGAGCTTGATGGGCGAGGGCAGCTCGTCGCTGCGGACCTTGTGCTTCACGTCGCCGACGGCGGCGATGCTCGACACGTAGGTGATCGACTCGAGCTTCTTGCAGCTGCGGGCGAAGTGCAGCGCCGCCTGGAGCGGGCCGAGGTGGTTGCTGCGGGCCTCGGCCAGGGTCATGCCGAAGAAGACCCGGCCCATCGTGAGCACGAGGTGGGTCGTCTCGGCCGCCAGGTAGGCGGCCTCCTCCCGCTCGAGCCCGAGCTGGGGGCGGCGGGCGTCGCCGATGTGGACCTTGCCGTACGCCTCGAGCTCGGGCGTCGGCCGCCGCACCAGGCAGTGCACGCCGTCCATGTCGAACTCGGCGGCCCTGCGGGCGATGGCCGTGCCGATGAAGCCTCCGGCACCGAGGATCAGCAGCATCAGAGCCACCTCACGTAGAACTCGGGCAGGCCGGTCGGCTCGCGCTTGGGCTTGCGCACGAGCGTCGACACGAGGTCGGGGAGGGAGACCTCCTGGCCCAGGCCGTCGGACAGGAACACCGTCTTGGAGCAGAAGTAGCGGGCGCCGATGAGGAGGTTCGTGCGCCGGCCCCGGCCGAACCGGTCGGCCATCTCCGACACCTCCATGAGCACCCTGGCGGGCACGGGGACCGGGCGCAGCTTGTGCTTGTTGCCCATGCCCTGGCGGGACGCCTCGGCCAGGATGGCGCCGGCGTGGGGCGCCGAGTGGCCCTGGCAGACGTGCTTCACGACGAGGTCGTCGGTCGGCTCGCCGCTCGTGATGGCGACGATCCGCTCGGCCACGAGGTCGCGGGGCGCCAGGTCGAGGCGGGCGCCGAGGGCGTAGGGCGCCCAGCCCTCGCTGTCGCTGTCGATCAGGCGGGCCATGACCGGGGCGCTGGTCTTCTCCCTGGTCTCGGGGTCGACCTTGAGGTCGCCGCCGAGGGCGCCCACCCGGACGATCCAGGTCGGCACGCCGAGCTCGGCGGCCCGGTCGGCCACCGCCCACTCGCCCCGGCACTTGCTGCGCTCGTACTTGGACAGGTGGGGCTGCTCGTCCACGAGCGCCTCGGGGACGTAGCGCGAGTAGCCGTAGGCGGCGTACAGCGAGCTGATGTGGAGCAGCGGCACGCCGAGGGCGGCGGCCACGTCGACGGCGTTGCGGGCGCCGTCCACGTTGGTCGACATCAGGCTCGTCCACGAGGCCGCCCAGGAGCTCTGCACGGCGAAGTTGGCGACCAGCCGGACCTCGCCCCGCAGCCGCTCGATGGTGGCGTCGTCGAGGCCCCAGCGCGGGCTGCGGATGTCGCCGGCCACGGCGGAGATGTCGATGCCGAGGCGCCGGGCGAGCGACCGGGCCCGGTCGTCGTGGGTCGGCGGCCGGATCAGGGCGACGACCGGCTCGCCGACGGAGCGGAGGTAGGCCCGGGCGAGGAAGCCGGTCCCACCGGAGAGGAGGATGCTCATGCCCGGCCTCCCGTGCCAGTGGCCGCGAGCTGGCGGCCGTACTCACCGAGCTTGGAGTGGTCGAGGAAGCGCAGCACCTTGCTGCGGCGGCCGAGCTTGGCCAGGGTCTCGCCCGGGCCGGCGTCGACCGCGGTGGTGAAGCCGTCGTCACGGAGGGCCTCGGTGACCTCCCGCCAGCGGACGGGCATGACCAGCGCCCGCACGATCAGCTCCCGGAAGTCCTGGCCGTGCTCGTGGCGCTTCAGGTCGATGGTCGAGTAGACGGGGAAGTCCAGCGGGGCCACGGGGGCGGCGCCGACGACCTCGGCGAAGGCGGGCACGCCCCGGTGCATGATCGGCGAGTGGAACGCGCCGGGGATCGGCAGCGGGACCACGAGCGCCTGGGCCTCGGCGAGCATGGCGGTGGCGGTCTCGACGGTGGCCTTGTCGCCGGTGAGGACGAACTGGCTGCGGTCGTTGATCCCACCGAACTCGAGCACGCCGCCGGCCTGCGCGATCGCCACCCGGCGGATCCAGTCGACCTCGGTGAGGTCGAGGCCCATGACGGCGATCATCTGGCCCTGGCGCGCCCGGTTGGACTCCCGGCAGACCTCGCCGCGGGCCCGCACGATGGCGAGGGCGTCCTCGTCGGACAGCCCGCCGGCGTAGGCGACCGCGGTGATCTCGCCGAAGCTGTGGCCGGCGGCGGCGCCGACCTTGCTCCTGTCCACCAGACGGCGGGCCGTCAGCAGCCCGGCCACCAGGGTGCAGGGGCCGGCGATCGACGCGTCGGTGGCGTCGAGGGTCGCCCACTGGTCGGTGCCGAGCAGGTCGGCGAGGCGCTGGACCAGCGGCTCGTCCCGCATCGGATCGAGCACGCTCGCCAGCAGCCCGGCGTCGAAGACCTGGCCGGGGAAGGTGACGACGAACGTTGACATCTGGTCGGATCTCCTAGGAGGACATCCCGCCGTCGACGGACAGGATCGTCCCGGTCACGGCGGGGCTCTCGACGAGGAAGCGGACGGCGGCGGCCACCTCGGACGGGTCGATGACCCGCCGGATGGCGGCGCGGCCGATCAGCTCGGCGCGCGTGGTCTCGGGGAGGGACGCCACCATGGCGCTCTCCATGAACCCGGGCGAGAGGGCGTTCACGGTCACGCCCCTCCGCCCGCACTCCAGGGCCAGGCTCTTGGTCAGGCCCACCACCCCGGCCTTCGAGGCCGAGTAGGCGGTCTGGCCGGCGTTGCCGGTGGTGCCGATGGGCGACACCACGTTCACGACCCGGCCCCAACGCTGCAGCAGCATCTGGGGCACGCACGCCCGGCACGTGTGGAAGGTGCCGAGGAGGTTGACCTCGATCGTGCGCTGCCACTCGGCGACCGGCTGGGTGGCCATCAGCCCGTCGAGGCGCACGGCGGCGCTGTTGACGAGGACCGAGACCGGGCCCAGCCGCTCACGGACGAGCTCCTCCATCGCCTTGACCTCGTCCCACGAGGCGACGTCGGCCCGGACCACGACGGAGTCGTTGACGCAGTCCTTCTGGACGGCGATGGCGCCGTCCTCGTTGCCGGCGTAGTGGATGGCGACCCGGTAGCCCATGGCGTCGAGCTCACGGCAGACGGCGGCGCCCAGGGCGCCGGAGCCACCGGTGACGAGGGCGACCCCGGTCCCCGTGCCGCGGGACGAGCGGCGATCAGGCGACACTGGAAGCGACCTCCAGGGTTGCCGCTTCGGCGATCAGGCGGTCGAGCATGGCGACCGACCCGACCTCGGGGTGGCCCGAGCCGAGCGGCGGGATCTCGAAGGTGCCCTGGCCGGCGGCGGTCCTGGCCAGCACGATGGCCGACGCCGTGCCGGCCGGGTCGTGGGTGGACTCCTCACCGGGAGGGGCGTCGAAGGCCAGCACCAGCATGTGCTCGGCGGCACCCGTCTCGAGCAGCCGGTCCGAGAAGAACAGGGCGTCGACCAGCGCCGGCGACCAGCCGGCGAAGTGCAGGTTCGGGCCCTGGAGCTTCCCCGACACGCACACGTGGCAGTTGGTGTTGTTCATCATCTTGCGCAGCCACCCGGTCGGGCTGGCCTGCTGGCGGTAGTAGGTGGCGACCCCCTGGAAGCCCTGGGGCCCGTCCTCGGGCAGCTCGGGCTGGTGGTAGGTGGGGTCCCAGTTCGTGACCGTCATGACCCCGCAGGTGAGGGGGTCGACGCCCGGGCAGCCGGCGAGGGCCGACATGCCGGCCACGTACGCCGGGAGCGCCATGTTGTCGAGGAAGCGCATCACCTTGGGGGTGGCGAAGCGCTTGGCGGCCGCCTTGAGGTCCTCGCGGGCCGGCAGGCCGGCGGAGGAGAAGGCGCTGACGAGGATGCTGGAGCTCATGCGACCCGTCCCAGGACGATGGAGGCGCAGTGGCCCCCGAAACCGAAGCTGTTGGAAACGATGTGGTCGACCTGCTGCTCGCGGGCCTCGAGCGGGATGTAGTCGAGGTCGCAGCGCGGGTCGGGCTCGTGCAGGTTGGCGGTCGGCGGCAGCACCCCGTTGCGGAGGGCCTCCACGCAGACGACCGCCTCGACGGCCCCGGCGGCGGCCGTGGCGTGCCCGAGGATGCTCTTGCTGGAGCTGACCGCGAGCCGCTCGGCGTGGTCGCCGAAGGCGTTGTGGATGGCGAGGGTCTCGCACCAGTCGTTGTCCGGCGTGCTGGTGCCGTGGGCGTTGACGTAGCCGACGTCCTCCGGGTCCAGCCTGGCGCACTTCAGCGCCGCCTTCATCGAGAGGGTCGGGCCGGACGCGTCGGGCGGGAGGGCGACGTAGTGGTGGGCGTTCTGGCTGGCCCCGAAGCCCTCGAGCACGGCCAGCGGCTCGGCGCCCCTGGCCCTCGCGTGCTCCTCGGACTCGAGGACGAAGAACCCGGCGCCCTCGGAGAGCAGGTAGCCGTCCCGGCGCCGGTCGAACGGGCACGAGGCCTCCTCGGGCTCGCACTCCCGCTCGGTCATGCCGTGCAGGTTGCAGAACTGGAAGAAGTCGTAGCCGTTGAGCAGGGAGTCGGCTGCGCCGGCCAGCACCACGTCGTAGGCGCCGCTGCGCACGTACTCGCCGCCGAAGCCGATGGCGAGGGAGCCGGCGGCGCAGGCGCCGTGGCTGGCGGTCCACCGCTGCGCCCCGACCTCGCGGGCGATCGCCTCGGAGAGCCGGTCGATGCGGATGATCTGCGCGTCGTGGTCGCCGACCGGCACCCGGCGGTCGCCGTGGTTGCCGATCAGGGCCATCTGGACGTCGCCGCCCACGAGCCCGGCGTTGGCGACCGCCTCCCTCGCCGCCACCAGTCCGAACTCGAGGGCCAGGGACTGGTCGGACGGCAGCGACCGCTCACGGCCCGGCACCGTGGCGGCGACCCTGGTGGCGGCCCCGCACAGGTCGAACCGCTCGATCGGGCGGCCGAGCGACTTCCCGGCGACGACGGCGTTCCAGGTGTCCTTCGCCGTCCAGCCGCCGGGGCTCACCGCGCCGATCCCGGTCACCCAGACCGTTCTGGCCTTCATCTCAGCGCCCCACCGAGGTCGACATGCGGGACTCGACGAAGTCGATGATCGTGCTGACCCGCAGGGACCGGGTGACCTGCGCCAGCTGCTCGTCGGAGAGCTGGGCGCCGTACTCGGCGGACTGGGGCAGGAACCGGGCCAGGTTGCCCAGCAGCTGCTTCACCTCGCCGTCGTTGACGGAGATGCCGAACTCGTTCTTCAGGTGGATGATCAGCTCGAGGAGGTCGAGCGAGTCGACGTCGAGATCGTCGACCAGCAGCGCGTCCTCGGTGATGAGCTCCGGATCGAGATCCAGGTGCTCCTCCATGTGGACACGCAGGCGGGCCAACAGCTCATCGCGGTTCACGTGAGTTCCCCCTTGGAATTCACAAAGACGAGGCGTCTGAGTGCGAAGGACTCGGTCGGTATTCCGACCGTCGGCCGGAGTGGTTTTCCGGACCGAGCGGATCGCACCGCCGGTGTCGCAGTATGCGGACGCCTCGTATCCTCGTCAAGACCGATTCTGGGAGTCCGAGTTTCTCGCGGTGCGCGGATTGTTTGACGCCTCCTCGGCAAGAAGTGCAGGTCAGAGCGTATGACGACCGTCACAGGAGCGGCGGGCCCGCCACCGGGAGTGCGCACCGCGTGTAGGAAAAAGGGGCTGCACAGCCTGCGAAGTAAATAGGCGGGGCCGCCTGGCGGGCCTTCTTCACATGGTGTGAAGCAGTTCCGCACACCGCGTGCATATTCCCGCCGTGTGTAACTTCGAACGATCCCGTCATTCCCCATTGACAGTCTCCGGGACCGTTCTTATAGTCGCTTCTCGGATCGGCAAGCTCCGAGAAGACCTCGGAGCCCGCATCCGTGCGGCCGGACCGCTGGGGGCGGTGGAACCAGCGGGGGGTGGCCTTCGTGCCAGCGGAGCGGCAGCTCCCTACGTACCGAGCAACCCACACGAGAGGATCGGGATGAGCCTGTCCGATACCGCAACCCGGGGAGTGACGACGGCTTCGGCCAACGGCAACGGCCGCGGCGCGACCACCGTCATCACCGGGCGAGACCTTCGCAAGACCTACGGCGAGGCCGACAGCGCCGTGGAGGCCGTCCGCGGCGTCGACATCGCACTCCACGCCGGCGAGATCACCGTGCTCGTGGGCCCCTCGGGCAGCGGCAAGTCCAGCCTGCTGCACCTCCTCTCGGGCCTCGACACGCCGAGCTCCGGCACCGTCTCCTTCGACGGGAAGTCCCTCGCGGAGATGAAGGAGAAGGAGCTGGCGGCGTGGCGGGCCGAGCACGTCGGCTTCGTCCTCCAGCGCAACAACCTGATTCCCACGCTCACCCTCGAGGAGAACGTGGCCGCTCCGCTGATCCTCGCCGGCGCCAGCCGGGCCGAGGCCCTCGAGCGGGCGCGGGACATGCTGACCGTCGTCGGCCTCGGCGGCCGGACCAAGCACTGGCCGGCCCAGGTGTCGGGCGGCGAGGCGGCCAGGGCCGCGGTGGCCCGGGCGTGCGCCGGCAACCCGCGCGTGATCTTCGCCGACGAGCCGACCGGCGCCCTCGACAGCGAGAACAGCCGCGCCGTGCTCGAGCTGTTCACCAAGCTGGTCCGCAAGACCGGGGTCGCCGCGCTCGTCGTGACCCACGACCCGATGGTCGCCGCCGCCGGGGATCGCGTCCTGCGCCTCGTCGACGGCCGGATCGCCGGCGAGGACCGCCATGCGTAGCGGCGCCTCCCTCGTCGCCACCACCTTCGTCCGGTCGTGGCGCCGGCACCGCCTCCGCGCGGTGGCGACGCTGGCCAGCGCCGTCATCGGCATCATGCTGGCGACGATGGTGGCGGGTGTGATCAGCTCGATCCTGACCGCCGTCGACGGCGGCACCGGCCTCGAGGTCGTCGACTCGGACCTCGTCGCCGGCTCCCGCAACCCGGCCGGCATGGCGCCCGACGTCGTGTCCGCCGTGGAGCGGGCCGGCGAGGGGAGCACGACGGCCAGGGTCACCTTCGCCAACAGCCGGATCGCCGGCGGCGAGCGGGCCGTGATCACGATCCTCGGCCTCGACGGCGACGCCGGCTTCGTTCCCGACTTCACCGACGTCCAGCGGGCCTCCGGCGTGCCTGACGACGCCCTCCAGCTGACGGTCACCGAGCAGTGGGCCGCCCGCAACGGCCTCGCCCTCGGCGACACCGTCCGCATCTCCGGCCCCGGCGGCGGCTCCGACTGGGTCATCGCCGGCACCACCTCGGCCGACCTGCCGAACGACGGCGCCATCGCGCTGGCCCGGCTGGCCGACGTCCAGAAGGCCTTCGACCGCAGCGGCGTCGACGCCGTGTTCTTCCAGACCGACGCCGACACCGACGCCATCCGCGAGTCGGTCGCCTCGGCCGCCGGTCAGGCCGCCATCGTCGGCACGGAGGAGGACGTCATCGCCCCCGAGCAGACGTCGTTCGCCTTCATCCGCCAGATCCTGATGATGGTCGGCGTCGTCGGCCTCCTGACCGCCGGCACCGTGCTGTTCGTCTGCTGGCGGCTCATGATCGAGGACGAGCGGGACAACGTCGCCCGCCTCCGCCTCATCGGCACGACGCCGCGCAGCCTGGCCGCCGGCTCGGGCCTCATCTTCCTCGGCGCCACGGTCGCGGCCGCCGTCATCGGCGTGCCCCTCGGCCTGCTGGCCGCCGGCGGGATGACGAGCTTCGCCGAGCAGGTCGTGAACCTGACCGGCCTCGCCGCCTCGCCCAAGCCCCCGGCCATCGGCTTCCCGGCCGTCGCCGGCCTGGGCGCCGGCCTGTTCCTGAGCGCCCTGGCGTGGGCCGCCGGCCTGCGCTCGTTCCTGAAGGTGCCGGCCATCGAGGCCATCCGCGGCCCCGCCCCCGCGAGCACCAAGGGGGCCCCGGTGCTCGCCCCGCTGGCCGCCGGCGTGGTGCTGGCCGCCCTCGCCCTGGTCGGCTCCCGCACCCTGCCCGCCAAGATGACGGGGTCGGCCCTCGTGCTGGCCATGGCCTCGGCCGTCGCCTTCGCCCTGGCCCTGCCCGGCATCTTCGGTCGGGTCCTGCACCGCTTCGGCGGCTTCGCCGCCATGAGCGCCGGCCGGGAGTTCTCGGCGGGCGCCCGCAAGCGGGTCGGGATGATCTCCGTCCTCGCCGTGGCGCTGATCCTGTCGATCGCGCTGGCCGGCACCGCCCAGAGCCTGGGCAACGGCCTGCGCACCAGCGTCGAGGCCTGGACCGAGGGCGACCTGTTCGTCATGCCGGCCGAGCCGGGCGTCAACCTGCGGGACGAGAAGTTCCAGCCGGCCGTCCCCGACGAGCTCGAGCAGCTGCCGGCCGTCGGCGAGGTCGTCGAGTTCACCTTCGCCCCGATCAAGTTCAAGGACCGCAACGTCCAGCTCTACGCCTGGAACACCGACGGCGTGTCCGACCTCGTGCACCTCAACGTCAACGAGGGCGTGAGCGGCGACCGGTTCTGGGACGAGCTGACCGCCGGCTCGGTCGCCGTGTCGACGAACTTCGCCTGGCTGGAGGACGTCGAGGTCGGCGACACGCTGGAGCTGCCGTCCGCCAACGGCACGCTGCGGGCCCCGATCGTGGCGACGGTCGACGACTACACCGGCGACACGGGCGTGATCTTCATGTCCTACGACACCTACACCACGATCACCGGCGACCCCCGGCCCTTCGACCTGATCGTGCAGGCCGCCGACGGGTCGACCGTCGAGCAGGCCGCCGCCCAGGTCCGCGAGCACCTCGGCGCCTACCCCGGCCTGACCGTGTGGACCGGTCAGCAGATGGAGGACCACCTGCTCGGCCTGTACGGCCAGGTCCTCGGGATCCTGAACGGCATGGGCATGATCTGCCTGGTCCTCGCCATCCTGGTCGGCGTCACCACGGCGGTGGCCTCCCTCGGCGCCCGGCGGATCAGCATCGGCCTCTCCCGCCTGGTCGGGGCCACGACCAAGGCGCTCGGCCGCCAGATCACCCTCGAGTCCCTCTCGGTGGGCTTCCTGGCCTGGCTGATCGCCTTCCCCGTCGGGATCATCTCGGTGCGGGTCATGGTGTATGCCACCGGTGCCCAGAGCGGCACGTTCCCGCCCGTCCAGATCCCGTGGGGTGCCGCCGGCGGCATGCTCGTCGCCGCCCTGGTCGCCGCCGGCCTGGCGGTCTGGGTGCCGACCCGCCGGCTCCTGAAGGTCGACGTCATCGAGACCGTCAGGTACGAGTAGGAGCCCGGCGACCGTGACCGTCACCTCCGGTACGCCCGTCGTGCAGGGAGGGGCTACCAGCCCCTCCCTGCGGCGGCGGCTCAACGCCTACTTCAGGATGGGGCGGACCATCCGCTGGGAGAACTGGCTCGGCACGCTCATCTGGTGGACCCTGGTCGACGGGGACCGCGCCTTCGAGCCGAGGACCTTCGCCCTGCTGGCCGTGACGCTCCTGGCCTACGTCGCCATGGTCGCCACCGCGGGGACCATGGACGACGTCACCGGCTACCGGGACGGCACGGACTGGATCAACTACAAGAACTCCGACCCCACCGGCCTCCGGCCCATGACCCGCAAGCCCCTGCTGCTCGGGTGGTGCACGGAGGGCCAGGCCGTCGCCTACGCCCGCTTCGCCGCCGTCGTGTGCCTCACGGCGGTGGTGGTGTCGTTCGTGATGGCCGGCGGGGAGCCCGTCTGGTACCTGCCGCTCTACCTGCTCGTGATGGTGATCGGCTTCCAGTACTCCGCCGGGTTGAAGCTCAGCTACCTGGGGGCCCAGGAGCTCGTCCTCTACCTGGTGAAGTTCAGCAGCGTCTTCTTCCCGTTCGCCCTCGTCACGGGGGACACGGCCTCGGTCGTGACGGTCGAGGCGCTGCTGTTCGCGACCTGGTTCGTCCAGGTCTCGATCATGAGCAACAGCCACGACGTCGAGGGTGACCGTCAGGCCAACCGGCGCACGATGGCCGTCCTGCTGTCCGAGGAGGGGCACCACCGCTTCATCGTGGCGGTGTTCTGCACCGGGTGGCTGATCGCCCTCGCCGGCCTCGTCACCGGCGCCCTCTCACCGTGGTTCTGCCTCACCCTCGTGCCCGTCGTGGCCCTCCAGGCCAGGCAGCTGCGGCTGTCGGTCGGCGAGCACCGGTACCTCGAGGCTCGGCGGATCGGCTTCAGGGTCCTCCGCACGGGCGTGCCCATCCTGGCCCTCATCAACCTGGGACTGAACTGGCGATGAGACACCTCCGATTCACCGACGACAAGGAGAGCATCGGCGTCCTGTTCGATCGGGCCGCCGAGAAGATGCCCGACGCGGTCGTCCGGCTCGACACCCCGTCCACGCTCGTTCCCCGCCACGGGACGACCCTCACCTACGCCGCCATGGCCGACTTCGTCCGGGAGGCGTCCGGCTGGTTCTCCGCCGCCGGCGTCCGCCCGGGGGACCGCGTCGCGGTGGCGAAGACCAACCACTTCGACACGCTCCTGCTCGGGGCGGCCGCCGTGCGCCTCGGGGCGCTGCCCGCGCTGCTGTCCGGCGGCATCTTCCCCGACCAGGCCCCGGTGATGCTCGACCGCCTGCGCCCGTCGGCCGTGTTCGCCGACCGCGGCGTGATCGATCGGTGGCGGCTGCTCGACGGCTCGCCCGAGTACCGGGTGGTCAGCCTCGACGGGGCCCACCCCGGCGCCGTCCCGCTCGACGACCTGCGGGGCGAGCTGCCGCCGCGGCCCAATCCGCCGGCGCAGGGCGAGCCGATGATCCTGACCCACACGTCCGGCACGACCGGCGTCCCGAAGATGGTGCAGCACTCGGCGGCGTCGATCTCCCACCGCGCCAAGCTCCAGACGATGCCCTGGCCGGTGGTGTCGTTCCGCCGGAGGGACCGCTACGCCGCCCAGCTGTCGTGGAGCCACGCGCGGGCCATCGACGGCATGGCCGCGGTGCTCCACATCGGCTGCCCGCTGCTCGCCATGGCGACCACCGACCCCGAGGTGGCCAGCCGGGCGCTCCTCGAGTTCCGGCCGACGATCATGGAGGCGCTGCCGAACGCGCTCCTCTACTGGGAGCCGATGATCCAGGCGAACCCCGAGGTCTTCACCGACACCCGCTTCTTCATCTCGGCCTTCGACGCCATCCACCCGCGCACGGCGAGGATCTGCCTCGACGCCTCCGACAAGAAGCTGGCGTTCGTGCTCCAGGCCTACGGCCAGAGCGAGTCGGGCGGCATCACCGGCGACCTGTACACGCGCAGGACCGTGCGCCGGAAGCCGGGCAAGGCCCCGAACCTCCGCAGCATGGGCTTCAAGTTCCTCGGCATGTCGGACATCCGCACGGTCGACATCGAGACCGGCGAGCCGCTCCCGCGCGGCAGCTTCGGCGAGTTCGAGGTGAAGTCCAAGGGCCTCGCCATGACGTACTACGGGCAGGAGGACCTGCACGCCCGCCGGCGCCGCAACGGCTGGTGGACGATGGGCGACGTCGGCGTCGTCACCAAGACGGGCCGGGCCATCCTCTACGACCGCGAGATCGACCTCGTGCCCGGCGTCGAGAGCTGCCTCGAGCTCGAGGACCGGCTCCTCGACGAGCTGCCCCAGCTCACCGAGGTGGTCATCGTCGCCGTCGACGGCAAGGCCCAGCCGGTGGTCGCCACCGCCGGGGAGCCGCTCGACCGGGCGGCGTGGGCCAAGGCGACGGCCGACCTGCCCCAGCTCGAGGCGCCCATCCAGCTGCCCTGGGAGGACATCCCGAGGACGGCGACCATGAAGGTCCGGCGCCGCGCGCTGGTCGCCCAGCTCGAGGCGCAGCGGGCGGCCGCTCCCGCCGACGCCGACCCCGCGCCGGCCGAGCTGACGAGCGCCTGACCGTGAGCGGCACCCACAACGAGCACCACCCGGCCGCCGGCGCCGTGCCGGCGGCGGGACGACCGCAACCGGACGAGGTGCCGGGCGCGACGCCGGCGGACCTCGACATCTCAGGAGGAACACGATCGTGAGCGCGACGACGTCGAACGAGACGATCCCTGCGCCCTGGTCGGCGAAGGGCGTGCCGACGGGCGAGTACGACGTCTTCATCATGGGTGGCGGCCTGGCCGGCCTGTGCCTCGCCCTCCAGCTCGTCCAGGACGTGCCCGGGATCCGCGTGGGCGTCGCCGACCGCGCCGCCCACCCGGCGCCCGACGCCGCCTTCAAGGTCGGCGAGTCCTCGAGCGAGGTGGCCGAGTGGTACTGGGGCCGCACGCTCGGGCTGTTCGAGATGATGAAGGAGGAGCACATCCGCAAGCTCGGGCTCCGGTACTTCATGCCGACCCGGGACAACCGCCACATCGAGGACCGGGTGGAGATCGGGTCCAGGACCGACATGCACTCCTGGACCTTCCAGATCGACCGCGGCCGGTTCGAGAACCGCGTCGCCGAGATCGGCGTGTCGAAGGGCGTCGAGTTCTTCGACCGGGCCAGGGTCGTCGACTTCACCCTCGACGGCGAGAACGGCCACACGGTCACCGTCAACCGCGACGGCGAGCAGGCGACCGCGAAGGCGCGCTGGGTCGTCGACGCCAGCGGCTGGCGCGGCCTCATCAAGCGCAAGCTGGGCCTGGCCGAGACCACCCCCCACGACGTCAACGCCGTGTGGTGGCGCCTCGGCGAGATGGTGGCCGTCGACGACTTCGTCGACCGCGACAACCTCGACCCCGAGCGGGCCGAGCAGCAGCTCGAGTGGCTGCGGCGGGTGCCGGGCCAGGACCGCTGGCGCAGCACCGTCCACCTCATGGGCACCGGCTACTGGGTCTGGCTGATCCCGCTGTCGTCTGGCTCGATCTCGATCGGCATCGTCGCCGACCCCCGGTGGGTCCCCTACGAGCGCATCGCCACGTTCGAGAAGGCCCTCTCGTGGCTGTGGGAGAACGAGCCCCAGCTGGCCGCCGACGTCGAGGCGAAGAAGGGCTCGCTCCAGGACTTCCACGGTATGAAGCACTTCTCCCACGCGACCAAGCGGGTGTTCTCGCCCGAGCGCTGGGCCTGCACCGGCCCCGCCGGCTACTTCCACGACCCGCTCTACTCGCCGGGGTCGGACTTCATCGCCCTGTCGAACATGTACATCGTCGACCTGATCAAGCACGACCGGGCCGGCGACCCGGACTTCGCCGAGCGGGCCGAGAAGGCCAACGAGGCCTTCCTGCGCCTCTGCCGCAACGCCCTGCCCACCTGGCTCAACCAATACGGGCTCATGGGCAGCTCGATCTGCTGGACCGCCAAGGCGGCCTGGGACACGCTGATCTACTTCATGCTGCTCGGCAAGAACTTCATCGCCGGCGGCACCTACGACGTCGACATCCACCCGGAGATCGGCCCGGTGTGGCAGCGGTTCCACCGCCTCAACCACCACATGCAGTGGTTCCTGCGGCGGTGGCAGGAGCTGGACGACGGCCACGTCCGCAGCGGCTTCTTCGACATGGACCACGAGCTGGTGCGCGACATCAACTCGTGGCTGCTGTTCCCGGTGCCGAAGGACCAGCTGCGCGACGCGCTCGGCCGCAACGTCCAGTTCATGGAGACGCTGGCCGTCGAGCTGATGGCCGGCGCCGCCGAGCAGCTCGGCATGCCGGTGGACAAGGCCGACATCGACCCGTACACGTTCGGCCTCGGTGCCGAGGAGCCCGGCCACGAGGGCGAGACCTACTGGCAGGAGAAGCTCCCGGTCCACCACCAGTCCCACCTCGCCCACATCCACGCCGCCCGGGTGTTCGCGCTGAGCGACCTCGAGCCGGCGTCGGCGGACGCCCCGCTGGCGGTGGCGTCGTAGGAGCGAGCGATGTCCCGGTCTGGCCCCCCTGAACTGTGCAGCCTTCCGCTGGTCGACCTCGCCGAGCGCATCGGCCGCCGCGAGGTCAGCCCGGTGGAGGTCGTGGACGCGCACCTGGACCGCATCCGGGAGCGCGACGTGACGACCCGTGCCTTCGTCTCGGTGCTCGGAGAGGACGCGGTGGCGCTCGCCAGGGGGGCCGAGGCCAGGGCGGCGGCGGGGGAGCGGCTGAGCCCGCTCGACGGCGTCCCCGTCGCCGTCAAGGACCTGTACGACTTCGTGCCCGGCGTGCCGAACACGTTCGGCTGCGTGCCGCTCGCCGACTGGCGGCCGGCCCGGCCCTCGGTCGGCGTGGAGCGCCTCCGGCAGGCCGGGTGCGTGATCGTCGGCAAGACCAACGTGCCCGAGCTCGGGCACAAGGGCACGACCGACAACGACCTCGTCGGCCCCACGTCCACGCCCTTCGGCACCGGCTGCAACGCCGGCGGCTCGTCGGGGGGCAGCGCCGCCGCCGTCGCCACCGGCATGGCGGCCGGCGCCGTCGGGTCCGACGGGGCCGGGTCGATCCGCATCCCCGCCGCCCTCTGCGGCGTCTACGGGTTGAAGCCGTCGTTCGGCCGGGTGCCGTCCACGCCCCGCCCCAACGCCTTCCGCGCCACCTGCCCGATGGTGGCGAGCGGGCCGATCACCCGCACGGTGGCCGACGCCGCCGCCCTCCTCGACCTGCTGGCCGGTGAGCACCCCCGGGACCCGTGGAGCCTCCCGGGTGCCGGCGGCGGGTACCTGGACGCGGCGCGGCGCCCACCCGAGCACCTGCGGGTGGCGTGGAGCCCGGACCTCGGCGGCTTCCCCGTGGACCCCGCGGTGGCGCGGGTGGCCGAGGAGGCCGCCCTGGCCTTCGAGGGCTGCGGCTACACCGTGGAACGGGTCGACCTCCGCTTCGGGCACACCCACGACGAGCTGTGCGAGGTGCTGCTGCGGGCCGTCGCCGTGTCCCTCCGCGACGCGCTCGACGGGTTCGCCGCCCAGGGCCTCGACCTGCTGGCCACGCCGGCCAGGGACAAGCTGACCCCCGGGTTCCTGGCGCTGGTCGAGTCGGCCGATGGCGTGACCGCCCGCCGGCTGAAGGTCGACGACGCCGTGCGGACGGCGGTGTTCGACGCCGTCCAGGACGTGCTCGGCGCCTTCGACGTGCTCGTCGCCCCGACCCTCGCGGTCGCGTCGGTGCCGAACGACCCCCGCGGCGGCACCGTCGGGCCTCGCGAGGTCGCCGGGCAGGCGGTCGACCCGCTGCTCGGCTGGTGCCTCACCTATCCGTTCAACTTCACCGGCCACCCGGCCGCCTCGGTGCCGGCCGGGCTCACCCCCGACGGCTTCCCCGTCGGCCTGCAGGTCGTCGGCCCCCGCTTCGGCGACGCGCTGGTGCTCGGCGCCAGCGCCGCCTACGAGGCGGTCCGGCCGTGGCACCACTGGTACTCGCGCCTGTAGAGGAGGACTGGGCACATGGACCGCAAGCGCTTCGACGGCAAGGCAGTGATGGTGACCGGCGCGGCCAACGGCATCGGTCGCGAGATCGCCTCCGCCTTCGCGCTGGAGGGGGCCAGGGTCAGCCTGGTCGACCGGGACGGCGAGGCGCTCGAGACCGCGGTGGGCGAGCTGGCCGACAAGGGCTTCGACGTGTTCGGGGTCCACGCCGACCTGTCGTCGGCGGACGAGTGCCGGCGGGCGGTGGACCAGACCGCCGAGCGCTTCGGGCGCTTCGACGTGCTCGTCAACAACGCCGGCGGCAGCGCCTACACCTCGCTGCACATCGAGGAGGTGAGCGAGGAGGACTTCGACCGCGTCATCGGCTGGAACGTCAAGAGCACCTACTTCTGCATCAAGGCCGCGCTGCCCCACTTCCGGGCCGCCGGCGGCGGGGCGGTCGTCAACATGGGCGCCATCGCCGGCCGGGCCGGCACCGAGCTCCTCCCGCCGCAGTACAGCGCGGCGAAGGCCGGCGTCATCGGCCTCACGAGGAACCTGGCCCGCCACCTCGGGCCCGAGGGCATCCGGGTCAACATCGTGTCGCCCGGCTTCATCCGCAGCGGCGCCCGGGTCGAGGCCATCTGGAACACCCGGGAGAACCCGGCCGAGGTGCTGGCCCAGATCCCGCTGCGGCGCAGGGGCGAGATGTCGGAGATCGCCGACGCCGTGATGTTCCTCGCCGGCGAGGAGTCGTCCTACGTCACCGGCGCCGTGATCGACGTGAACGGGGGGTTCTTCTGCGTATGAGCCTCTTCGGCCAGCGGGTCCTCCGTCGCGAGGACCTCACCCTCCTCACCAGGGGCGGCACCTACGTCGCCGACCTCCGCGACGAGCGCCTGGCCGGTGCCGCCGCCGTCGCCTACGTCCGCTCGACCGTCGCCCACGGGCGGATCACCTCGATCGACACGAGCGAGGCCGAGGCCGCGCCCGGCGTGCTGGCGGTCGTGACCGCCGCCGACCTCGGGTTGCCGCCGTCGCCCCCCATGCCGTTCCTGCCGCCGGCCATGGGCCGGTCCCTGCTCGCCGACGGCACCGTCCGGTTCGTGGGCGAGCCGGTCGTGGCCGTCGTGGCCGAGGACGCCTACCGGGCGAGGGACGCCGCCGACCTCGTCGTCGTCGAGTACGAGCCGCTGCCCGCGGTCGTCGACGTCGAGGACGCGCTGGCCGGCGGGACGCTCCTGTTCCCCGAGGCCGGGACGAACGTCGCCTACGTGAACCCGCCCACCGCCGTCGAGGACCTGTGGGCCGGCTGCGACGTGGTCACCGAGCCGCTCACCATCGACCACACCCGGCTCGCCGCCGTGCCCCTCGAGGTGCGGTGCTCGGCCGCCGCCTGGGTCGACGGCCGCCTCGTGCAGTGGGCCAGCACCCAGGCCCCGCACCTGGTGAAGGACGCCCTGGTCGCCGTCCACGGGCTCGGCCCGGACGACGTGCTCGTGCTCGTGCCCGACGTCGGCGGCGGCTTCGGGGCGAAGATCGTCTCGCCCGAGGAGCTGCTGCTCGGCATCCTCGCCCGCCGCGTCGGGCGCCCGGTCCGCTGGGTCGAGACGAGGACCGAGGCCTTCCAGGCGATGACCGCCGGCCGGGGCCAGCGCATCACCGTGCAGGTGGGCGGCACCAGGGACGGCCGCATCCTCGCCTACCGGGTCGACGTGCTGGCCGACGCCGGCGCCTACCCGGAGCTCGGCGCCTGGCTGCCGACCCTGACCGCGCTGCTGGCGCCCGGCCCCTACGCCATCCCGAAGGTGCAGACCTCGACCACGTCGGTCGTCACCAACACGGCCCCGACGGCGCCGTACCGGGGCGCCGGCCGGCCGGAGGCCACCCTCACCGTCGAGCGGGCCGTCGACGTGTTCGCGGCGGCGATCGGCATCGACCCCGTCGAGGTCCGCCGGCGCAACCTGGTGCCGGCCGGCTCGTTCCCGTACGTGTCGGCGACCGGCGCCCGCTACGACTCGGGCGACTACGGCCGGGCCCTCGACCTCGTGGTCGACGCGGCCGGCTACGGCGACCTGCGGGCCGAGCAGGCCAGGCGGCGGGCGGCCGGCGACCCGGTCCAGCTCGGCATCGGGGTGGCCGCCTACGTCGAGATCACCGGCCAGCCCGAGCCGCCGTTCGAGGAGTCGACGGTCACGATCGACGCCGACAGCAACGTGACGGCCACGACCGGCACGTCGCCGCACGGCCAGGGCCACGTCACCGCCTGGTCGATGCTCGTCGCGGACGCCCTCGGCGTGCCGATGGAGCGGGTACGGATCGTCCACGGCGACACCGACGCCGTCCCCACCGGGATGGGCACCTACGCGTCCCGCTCGCTCCAGATCGGCGGCAGCGCCGTCCACCTCGCCGCCAACCGGCTGGCCGAGGACGCCCGCAAGCTGGCCGCCGACCTGCTCGAGGCGGCGGCCGACGACGTGGTGCTCGACCGGGTCGCCGGCCGCTTCCACGTGGCCGGCACGCCGGCCCGGTCGGTCGGCTGGCGCGACGTCGTCGCCCGCAGCGGCGAGGCCCGCCTGGCCGCCCACGGGGAGTTCCGCACCGAGCCGACGTTCCCGTTCGGCGCCCACCTCGCCGTCGTCGAGGTCGACACCGAGACCGGCGGCACCCGCCTGGTCCGCATCGTCGCCGTCGACGACGCCGGCCGCATCCTCAACCCGCTCCTCGCCGACGGCCAGCGCCACGGCGGCATCGCCCAGGGCGTGGCCCAGGCGCTCTACGAGGAGATGCGCTTCGACGACCAGGGCACACCGCTGACCGCCACGCTCGCCGACTACGCCATGCCGTCCGCCGCCGAGCTCCCGAGCTTCGAGCTCCACTCGATGGAGACCCCCACGCCGAACAACCCGCTCGGCGTCAAGGGCATCGGGGAGTCCGGCACCATCGGCGCCACGCCGGCCGTCCTCAACGCCGTCGTGGACGCGCTCGCCCCCTTCGGCGTCCGCCACGTCCCCCTCCCGGCCACCCCAGAGCGGGTGTGGCGGGCCGTCCAGGGGGCCGGCGGCGAACCCCATCCGGCACCGACCACCATCGCCAACGGAG
>DASWMK010000211.1 GCA_036399815.1 Acidimicrobiales bacterium | reverse complement strand
CGTTCTCGACGGCCCGCCGCCACTCCCCGGCCGCCGACCCGGGGCGCGCGTCGCCGAGGTCGCGCACGTTGCCGGCGCCGCGGCGGGCGACGCCGCCCCAGCTGGTCGGGCCGGCCCGGCGATCGATCGGCGCCGCCGCGCCTCGCCGTCCCCGCCCGCCCGGCCCGGCAGCGGACGAGCCCGCTCCCCGGCCCCTCGCCGCGCCGCCCGAACGGCCGCGATCGCCAGCCGGCCCACGCCCTCTCGGGCCCGGTGCCCGGCCGTCGCCGGCCCGGCGGCGGTCGCCCGACGGCCCGTCGGCCCGAGCGCGGGCCCGATCGCCGGCCGCCGACCGGGAGCCGCCACGGGCGCCCGACGGCGCGGCGCGCCCCCGGGGTGCCGGGCCTCCGTCCGATCGGGAAGGGCGCCCTCCGGCCGGTCCGCCGGCGCGACCCCTCGGCGCACCCTCCGCCGCCGACCGCGACGGGCGGCGGTCGCCCGTCGCGCCCGTTCGGCCGCCAACGGGCCGGTCACCGGACGACGACCGGGGCGGACGTCGATCGCCCGAGGGTCCGTCTCCGTCGCCCGGGGTGAACCGGGAAGGACGGCGGTCGGCGGATCCACCCGCCCGGCCGCGCACCGGCCGGCCGCCGGCCGACGGAGGACGCGACGGGCGACGATCGTCCGACCAGCCGGACCGGCCGCCCGCCGGACGCTCACCCGACGCCGCACGCGACGGGCGACGATCGTCCGACCAGGTGGAGCGACCGCCCGCCGAGCGGTCGCCCGGCGAGGAACGGGGCGGGCGACGATCGTCCGATCCGCTCGAGCGGCCGCCCGTCGGACGGTCACCGGACGGGCGGCGGTCGCCCGACGGGCCCGGTCGACCGGACCAGGCCCGGTCCGCCGACGGGCGAGAGGGGCGGCGGCCAGACGTGCCCGCCCCGCGCCCGGTGGAGGACGAGCCGGGCGCCGAACGGGGCGGGCGGCGATCGCCGGGCGAGCCGCCGCGGCCCCGGGGGTCGTCGTCGCGCCCCGAACCGGGCGGTCGGCGACTCGTGGAGCCGGCACCCCGGCCGGCGGAACCACTCGACCGGCCCGTGGAGGGCGGCACCGAGCGGGCGCCTCCGCTTCCCCTCGCGCCGCCGCCGTCGCCGGCCGGCGAGCCGGAGCGACCGGTGGTGCGGCGGGGCTGGCCGCCGCCCCGGCCGCCGCCCGCCGAGGGGCGGGCGGGGCGCGACGGGCGGCGAGGCGGTTCGGGCATGGACGGATCAGCCTAGTGGCGGCCGGTGCTCGGCCGACGGGGCCAACGCTCGGCAGACGCGGCCGGCGCACGGCCGATGGACTCGGCGGCGCTCCCGCGACGGGCCCGGCCGACGGCAGACGGGCTCCGCGGCGCACGGCCGACGCCAGCCGGCGCACACCCGACGGGCTCGGCGGCGCTCGGCCGACGGGGGACGGCCCTTGGCCGACCGGGCTTGGCGACGCCGGGAGCGCCGGGGGCTGCGACGCCGCGATCGGACGGCACGGCGCACCCGGCGCCGTGCCCGGCGGCTGGCGCCGTGTGATCGCGGCCGGCGGGGCACGCCGGAGGCCAAAACGACGAAAGGAGCCCCCTCGGGGGCTCCTTTCGTCAGTGAGAAATCCGGCGGCGACCTACTCTCCCAGGGGGACTACCCCCAAGTACCATCGGCGCTGGCGGGCTTAACTTCCGTGTTCGGGATGGGAACGGGTGTGGCCCCGCCGCTATGGCCACCGGAAACCGGTGAGTTGCTCGAGGTGCTCCTCGAGAACTGGAGAGCGAGCACGAACATCATTGTTGATCCAAGCCCTCGGCCGATTAGTACCGGTCGGCTGAACACGTTGCCGTGCGTACACCTCCGGCCTATCAACGTGGTCATCTGGCCACGGGCCTTACCTGGTTGACCCAGTGGGGAACCTCATCTAGGAACGAGCTTCGCACTTAGATGCTTTCAGCGCTTATCCCTTCCGCAGGTCGCTAACCAGCCGTGCCCCTGGCGGGACAACTGGCACACGAGAGCTGCGTCCGTCCCGGTCCTCTCGTACTAGGGACAGCCTTCCTCAAGTTCCCTACGGCTGCGGCGGATAGGGACCGAACTGTCTCACGACGTTCTAAACCCAGCTCGCGTACCGCTTTAATGGGCGAACAGCCCAACCCTTGGGACCTGCTTCAGCCCCAGGATGCGA
>DASWMK010000210.1 GCA_036399815.1 Acidimicrobiales bacterium | reverse complement strand
GTCGACGACCCCGCCGGCCGTCGACCCCCGCCTGGTGGTGGCGGGCACCGTGGCGGCGCCCGAGGTGGCCGCCTGCCGGGCCGCCGTCGTCGACGCGCTGACCGCCGCCGGGGCGGCCAGGGACGTCGTGCCCGGCGACCTGTCGCTGCTGCGCGACGAGGTGGTGGCCACGTTCCCGGCGCCGCCCATGCTCGGCCCGCCGGGGACGACCGGTCCCCGCCATCCCGCGCCGCCGCCCGCCGGCCGGACCGTTCGCCGGCCCCGCCGGGCCACCGCCCGGCCCTCGCCGCCGGACGCCCCCGTGCTGCGGGCCGTGTTCCGGCGCCACCCGGCGCCGGCGGGCGCGGGTGCGACCGCCCGCTACGGCTGGCTGCGCCCGTCGCCCGCCCGCGTCGGCGCCCACGTCGCCGGGCGCCGCGCCGGCCGCCACGAGCGGGCGGCCGTGGCCGGTCCGGTCCGCGACGGCGGGCGGGTGGCGACCGTCCTGGCCGGCACGACCCTCGTGTGGGACCTGCCGGGCGGACCGCCGGTGACCGTGCGGGCCGACGGCGAGCTGCCCGTCCGCCTGGCCGCCTTCGACGACCGGTTCCGGCTGGTCGACGACGCCGTCGTGCCCGCGGGCGGCTCCCTCGAGCTGCCGGGCGGCGCGGTGCAGCTCGCCGTGGTCGGAGGGGCGACGGACGGGGCGCCGGCCGGCTGGCACGGCGCCGGCCGGCTCGTCCAGGTCAACCCGGCCGCCCTCCTCGGCGACGGCGCGCTCGTGCGGCCGCAGGCGCCGAACCGGGTCGCCCGCCGGCGCGGCACCCGGCCCCTCGGCGTGACCACCGGCTGGGCGGCCGTCGACCGCAACTGGACCGACGGGCCGGGCGGGCCGCAGCGGGGCTGGGTGGTCACCGCCGTGCCCGGCCCGGTCGGCGCCGTGGCCGTGCTCGTGCGCCGGGACGACGGCGGCGTGCCGGGCGGGGACGCGGCAGACGGCGTCGAGGTGTCGCTGCTCGGCGCGGCGGAGCCGCTCGCTCCCGTCGAGACCGTCGTTGACGGCACGCTGGCCGCCGTCGTCTTCGGGCACCCCGGCGCCCGCGACGTCGTCGTGCGGCCGGCCCGCGGGTGGCACCAGTACGGGCTCGTCGCCTTCGGAGCCGACCCCGCCGGCGTCCTGGCCGCGGTACCGGGGCCCGGCCCCGCCGCCGCGCCGCCGAGCGGCGGGGCGACCGAGGTGACGGTGCGGGCGTGAGCGACGGCGGCGTCCGCTTCTGGGACGACGCCCTACCCCGGCTGCCGGCCACCGGCTACCGGGTGGTCGTCGAGCAGCGCGTCGAGCTGCCGGCGCCGTTCGTGTCGCCCGCCCCGTACGTGACCGAGCAGCGGGTGGAGGTCACCGGCCCCCGCTTCGGCCTCGACCCCGGCGACGTCGTGTCCGTCCACCCGCCGGCCAACGCCGACGGCGACTTCTCCGCGTCCCTCTGCCACGCCGTGCTCGACCGCCGCACCCTGCCGTGGGAGCTCGACCCGACGCCGGTGCCGCCGGGCGCCGGGGCC
>DASWMK010000209.1 GCA_036399815.1 Acidimicrobiales bacterium | reverse complement strand
CTGGCGCTGGCCGAGGGCCGGCGCGTGTTCGTGGCCGTCCCCCGCCTCACCGAGCCGCTGCCGTTCCTCCTCCTCGACCCCGACGACCCGGCCGTCGGCGGCGCCCGGCCCCGGCAGGTCGCCTCGATCAAGGGCGCCGGGCGGGTGGGCCGGCCGACGGCGGTGGCCGACCTCCCCCACCTCGACCTCGTCGTCTGCGGGTCGGTGGCCGTCAACCGCGACGGGGTGCGGGTGGGCAAGGGCGGCGGGTTCTCGGACCTCGAGCTCGCCCTCGCCGTGCAGGCCGGGAAGGTCGACGACCGCACCGTCGTCGCCACCACCGTCCACCCGGTCCAGCTCCTCGACGAGGACCTCCCCGAGACCGACCACGACTTCCGGGTCGACCTCGTGGTCACGCCGGACGAGGTCGTCGAGTGCGGCGCCCGCCGCCGGCCGCCCGGTGTGCTGTGGGACCACCTCGACGCCGAGAAGCTGGCCGCCGTGCCCGCGGTGGCCGCCCTTCGCGACGCGATGCGCCCGTGACAACCGCGTGGCGATGGTCGGGCCCGTCGTTGACACCATGACAGTGCCCCTCTACGGTCGCCGCCCACCGGTGGCGGTGTGTCACCGGTCACGGACGAGGCAACCTGGGGAGGACCTTGGTGAGGACGCGACCGGTGGGGACGCGCGCACGGTGGCTCAGGCTCCTGGCCGTGCTCGCGGTCCTCGGGCTGCTCACGGCCGGGTGCGGCGGGGGCAGCAGCTCGGGCGGCGACGACGACGCGCAGGACGACGGCGGCCAGACGGGCAGCACGGCCGCCGGCGGCGACGACGACGGCGGCGACGAGGGCGACGAGGCGGCCGGCGAGCCGACCCCGGGCGGCAAGGTCGTCTACGCGCTCGAGGCCGAGAGCACCGGCGGGTTCTGCCTGTACGGCGCGCAGCTCGCCATCTCCGGGATCATGGTCACC
This sequence comes from Acidimicrobiales bacterium, assembly GCA_036399815.1. Lineage (NCBI taxonomy): Bacteria > Bacillati > Actinomycetota > Acidimicrobiia > Acidimicrobiales > Acidimicrobiales bacterium. The sequence continues at coordinate 5,557 of DASWMK010000209.1, read as the reverse complement.
CAGAGCATCTACGACACGCTCACCGTGCCCAACGAGGACGGCGAGTACGTCCCCTACCTGGCCGAGTCCATCGAGCCCAACGACACCTTCGACACCTGGGTCATCACCCTGCGCGACGGCGTGACGTTCCACAACGGCGAGCCCCTCGACGCCGAGGCCGTGAAGCTCAACCTCGACTCCTACCGGGGGGCCAACCCCGACGCGTTCGCTCCGCTGTTCACGTTCGTGTTCCAGAACATCGCGGACGTGCAGGTGACCGGGCCGCTGGAGGTCACCGTCACCACGGCCACGCCCTGGCCGGCCTTCCCCGCCTACCTGTTCTCAAGCGGCCGGCTCGGGATCATGGCCCCCGAGCAGATCGCCGACACCGAGGGCTGCTCCAGGAACCTGATCGGCACCGGCCCGTTCCAGCTCGACGAGTGGGTGCCGAACGACCACCTGTCGGCCACGAAGTTCGCCGACTACTGGCGGGCCGACGAGGGTCTGCCCTACCTCGACGAGATCGAGTTCCGCCCGGTGACCGACGGCGGGCAGCGGGTGAACGGCCTCGAGACCGGGGCCTTCCAGGCCATGCACTCCTCGGGCGCGCAGGAGATCCTCGACCTCCGGGACATGGCGGAGAACGGCCAGGCCAACCTGGAGGAGTCGAGCGACGGCGCCGAGGTCGGCTACACCCTGCTGAACGACGCCAGGGCGCCCTTCGACGACCTCACCGCCCGCCAGGCCGTCGCCTACGCGGTCAGCGAGGAGGAGCTCAACGAGCTCATCAACGACGGCCTGAACCCGCTGGCCAACGGGCCGATGGCGCCGGGCACGCAGGGCTTCGCCGAGGACACCGGCTACCCGACCTCCGACCCGGACCGGGCCCGCGAGCTCGTCCAGGAGTACAAGGACGCGCACGGCGGCCAGTTCGCCTTCGAGCTCACCTGGAGCGGCACCGACCCGAACACCCGCCAGCTGGCCGAGGAGGCCGCCCAGCAGCTGCGGGAGGTCGGCATCGACGTGACCGTGAAGAACACGGCCGACCAGTCCCAGTTCATCAACGACGCCCTCGGCGGCAACTTCGACGCCTTCATCTGGCGCAACCACGGCGGCACCGAGGGCGACCTGCTCTACGTGTGGTTCCACAGCGGCTCGCCGGTGAACTTCTCGAAGTTCACCGACCCCGAGATCGACCGCCTGCTCGACGAGGGCCGCACCGAGATCGACCCCGACCGGCGCGACGAGATCTACCTCGAGCTCAACCGGCGCTTCGGCGAGCAGGTGTGGGAGCTGTGGAGCTGGTACACGGTGTGGGGCATCGCCACCTCCGCCGACGTGCACGGCATCCTCGGCCCCGAGCTGCCCGACGGCAGCATGCCGTTCCCGCTCCTCGCCGGGTGGCACCTGACCTCCGGCCTCTGGGTGGAGCAGTAGGCGTCCACCCGGCGCCCTAGGACGAGAGGAGGACCGGCGTGCTCCGCCAGGTCGGCAAGCGGCTGATCCAGCTGCCGCTGGTCCTCCTCGTCGTCACCTTCTTCGCCTTCAGCCTCATCAACCTGCTGCCCGGCGACCCGGTGACGACGATCGTGCCGTTCGGCACCGACGAGCAGCGGGCCCAGCTGCGCGAGGACCTCGGCCTCGACGAGCCCATCCTCAGCCGCTACGTCGACTGGCTGGGCGGCATCGCCACCGGCGACCTGGGCGAGTACTACAACAGCCACCGCCCCGTGTCCGAGGTGCTGACCGCCGCCCTGCCGGTGTCGATCAACCTGATGGTCTACTCCCAGTTGCTGGCGCTGGCGTTCGCCATCCCCCTCGGCATCCTCACCGCCTACCGGGCGGGCACCCCGTTCGACAAGGGCACCAACGCGGCCGCCTTCGGGCTGCTCGCCATCCCGAACTTCGTGCTGGGCCTGCTGCTGATCTTCTTCCTGTCGGTGAAGGCCGGGTGGTTCCCGAACACGGGCTACCGGCCGCTGAACGAGGACCCGGTCGAGCACGTCAAGCACATGTTCCTGCCGGCGCTCAGCCTCGCCGTCGGCCAGATCGCCATCTACATGCGCCTCCTGCGGTCGGACATGATCGCCACCCTCCAGGAGGACTTCATCACGATGGCCAAGGCCAAGGGCCTGCCGCCCCGCAAGGTGCTGCTCCGCCACGCCCTCCGGCCGTCGAGCCTCACCCTGCTCACGGTGGCCGGCCTGAACGTCGGCCAGCTCATCGGCGGCGCCGTCGTCATCGAGGCGCTGTTCCAGCTTCCCGGGATCGGCCTGTCGATCGTGCAGGCCATCGGGGCGAGGGAGTACGTCGCCGTGCAGAGCTTCGTCGCCCTCATCGGCGTCGCCTACGTGGTCGTCAACTTCGCCGTCGACCTCCTCTACGCCGTGCTCGACCCGAGGATCCGCCATGCCGCCGCCTGACGCCGCCGCCACCCCCGAGCTCGTCCTCGACCCGGCCGCCACCGTCCTCGCGCCGGCCGCCGAGACGACGGTCGCGCTCCGCCGCCGGGGCCTCGGCGTCGGCGCCTGGCTGTCGATCGTGTGGCTGGTCGCCATCGTCCTCGCCGCCGTGCTGGCCCCCGTGCTGCCCCTGCCCGACCCGCTCCAGAGCTCGGTCGAGCTGAAGAACGCCGGCCCGTCGCTCGACCACCTGCTCGGCGGCGACGGCCTCGGCCACGACGTGCTCGCCCAGGTCGTGTGGGGCGGGCGGACCTCGCTCGTGGTGGGGTTCGGCGCCATCCTCTTCGGCACCCTCACGGGCGGGTTCCTCGGGCTCGTATCCGGCTACTATCGGGGCCGCCTCGAGTCCGTCCTGGTCGGCGCGTTCGACGTGATGCTGGCCTTCCCCCAGCTGGTGCTGGCCCTCGCCATCGTCGCCTTCCTCGGCAACAGCGCCCGCAACGTGATCGCCGCCCTGGCCATCGTGTCGACGCCGATCCTCGCCCGCATCACGCGGGCCAACACGCTCACGTGGTCCCAGCGCGAGTTCGTGCTGGCCGCCAGGACCCTCGGCGCCCGCAACCCGAGGATCATGGTCCGCGAGGTGCTCCCGAACGTGCTGCCGGCCATGCTGTCGATCGCCCTGCTCGGCGTGGCGGTGGTGATCGTGGCCGAGGGCGGGCTCAGCCTGCTCGGCGTCGGCGTGCAGAGCGTCCACGGCTCCTGGGGGGTGCTGATCGCCACCGCCCGCAACGACCTCGACGAGGCGCCCTGGGCGGTGTTCGGCCCGTCCGGCGCCATCTTCCTCACCGTCCTCGCCCTGAACTACCTGGGCGACGTCGTCCGGTCCCGCTTCGACGTGCGGGGCAGCGCGCTGTGAGGCCGACCCGGCGCCGGACGGTCCTGCCGGCCGCCCGGCCCGACGGCTCGGGCGCCCTGCTCACCGTCGAGGACCTCCGCACCCACTTCCTCACCGACCGGGGCCGGGTGCGGGCCGTCGACGGCGTCACCCTCACCCTCGACCGGGGCCGGACCCTCGGCGTGGTCGGCGAGTCGGGCTCGGGGAAGACGGTGCTGTCCCGGTCGATCATGGGCCTGCTGCCGTCCCGGGGGGTCGAGCGGACGGGCCGGATCGTGTTCGACGGCGAGGACATCACCCACTTCACCGGCCCGCAGATGCGGCGCATCTGGGGCACCGAGATGGCCATGGTGTTCCAGGACCCGATGACCTCGCTCAACCCGGTGATGAAGGTCGGCCGCCAGATCACCGAGTCGCTGCGCTACCACCTCGACATGGCGAGGGACGAGGCCAGGGAGACGGCCGTCGCCCTCCTCCGCTCGGTCGGCATCCCGTCGCCCGAGCAGCGCCTGTCCGAGTACCCGCACCAGCTGTCGGGCGGGATGCGCCAGCGGGTGACGATCGCCATCGCCCTCGCCTGCGGCCCGAAGCTGCTGTTCGCCGACGAGCCCACCACCGCCCTCGACGTGACCGTCCAGGCCCAGATCCTCGACCTGCTCCAGCACCAGCAGCGGGAGCGGCACATGGCCATGGTCCTCGTCACCCACGACCTCGGCGTGGTGGCCGGAAGGGCCGACGACATCGCGGTGATGTACGCCGGGCAGGTGGTCGAGCTGGCCCCGGCGAGGACGCTGTTCGCCGAGATGCGGATGCCGTACACCGAGGCGCTCGTGCGGTCCATCCCCCGGCTGGAGGACCCGAGCCACACCCGGCTCGAAGCGATCGGCGGCCGCCCGCCCGACCTCGTGAGCCCGCCGGTCGGCTGCCGGTTCAGCCCCCGCTGCCCGTACGCGCAGGACCGGTGCACGGCCGAGCTGCCGCCGCTGGTCGAGGCCGAGACGCCCGGCCACTACTACCGGTGCTGGTTCCCGGTCGGCACCGAGCTCGGGACCAAGGCGCTCGCCGTGAACGTCGACCGGGCGAGGCACGGCGACGGCCCGCTGGCGGTGCGGGCCGCCCTCGACGCCCTGCCGGCCGAGGAGGTGGCGCCCGACCGGGTGGCCGCCGCCCCGGCCGTGGCCGAGACCGTCCCGGCCGACGGGCTCCCGTCCGGCCGGCTGCCGGCTGGCGACGCCGCCGGGCCCGGCGAGCGGCCGCTCCCGGGCGCCCTGCGGACCGACCCGACGCCGGCGGCGGGCGACGGCCCCGGCGAGGCGCGGCCCTGATGGCCGGGTCCGGCACCGCCCACCTGCGCCCCGAGGGCGACGCCCTCCTGCGGGTCGAGCACCTCGTCGTCGAGTTCCCGGTCGGCCGCACCGGCCGCAAGGTCCACGCCGTGTCCGACGTGAGCATCGACATCACGCGGGGCGAGACGCTCGGCCTCGTCGGCGAGTCGGGGTGCGGGAAGTCGACCACCGGGCGGGCCATCGTGCAGCTCCCGCCGCCGACCGCCGGCCGGGTCGTGTTCGACGGCCGGGAGCTGACCGGGCTGCGGGGCGAGGAGCTCCGCCAGGTGCGCCCGGCCATGCAGATGATCTTCCAGGACCCGATCTCGTCGCTGAACCCGCGCCGCCGGGTGGGCGACATCGTGGCCGAGCCGCTGCGCATCTGGGGCAGGGGCGACGCCGCGTCGCAGGCGCGGGCCGTGCGGGAGGCGCTCGAGGCGGTCGGGCTCGACCCCGACGCGGCGACCGAGCGCCGCCCCCACCAGTTCTCCGGCGGCCAGTGCCAGCGCATCTGCATCGCCAGGGCCCTCGTGCTCGACCCGAAGCTCGTGATCTGCGACGAGCCCGTGTCCGCCCTCGACGTGTCCGTGCAGGCCCAGATCCTGAACCTGCTGGAGGACATGAAGGCCCGCTACGGGCTGACCCTGGTGTTCATCGCCCACGACCTCGCCGTCGTGAAGAACGTGAGCGACCGGGTGGCGGTCATGTACCTCGGGAAGCTGTGCGAGGTGGCGCCGCCCGACGAGCTCTACCGGCGGCCGGCCCACCCGTACACCGCCGCGCTGCTGTCGGCCATCCCGGTGCCCGACCCCGCGGTGCGGCCGGCCGAGTCGGCGCACATCGAGGGCGAGCTGCCGTCGCCGCTCGACCCGCCGTCGGGCTGCCGCTTCCGCACCCGCTGCCCGCGGGCCGAGGAGCGCTGCGCGGTGGAGGAGCCGCTGATGCGCCAGATC
>DASWMK010000208.1 GCA_036399815.1 Acidimicrobiales bacterium | reverse complement strand
CGTCGCCCACGCCGGCGGCGTCGGCCCCCGCCGCCGCCCCGAGCAGGCGGGCGACCGTGGCCGGCGTGGCCGACCCGGCGTCGGCGGCGAGCACCGTCCCCGACCGCCAGGCGGGGCCCTCGCCGTCGCCGCCCCCGCCGCCCCGGGCCGGAGCGCCCGGCGCCGGGAGGACGGTCGGCGCGTCGTCCTCGGCCGTCGGCCGGTGGGGCCGCCAGTGGGCCGGCGCCGGCCGCCGGTAGCGGGTCACCACGCGGCGCACCGGCTGGGGGAGGTGCACCGGGTGCCCGGCGGCGTCCACCCAGCCCGGCCCCCACGCCGCCGTCGCCGCCTCGGCCAGCGCGAGGACGAAGGCGCGGGCCGTCTGCGGCCGCCGCTCCGGGTCGCGGGCGATGCTGAGGTCGCACACCTCGGCCACGCCGGTCGGGACGGCGGGGGCCAGCGCCAGCAGCGGCAGGGCGGGGTCGCCCGCCGGCCGCCGGCCCGAGAGCAGCTCGTAGAGCATCACGCCGAGCGAGAAGACGTCGGTGGCCGGCGTGGACCGCCCGTCCCGCGCCCGCTCGGGGGCCATGTACTCGGGCGTTCCCGTCGCCGCCCGGCCGGGGCCGGGCGCGCCGAGCGTGCCGGCCACGCCGAAGTCGCCGAGCTTCGGGCCGCCGGCCAGGGTCATGAGGACGTTGGCCGGCTTCACGTCGCCGTGGAGGATCCCGTGGCGGTGGCCGTGGTCGACGGCCTCGCCGACGGCGAGGAGCAGCGCGCAGGCCTGGTCGGCCAACAGCCCGCGCTGGCTGGCGAGGGCGCGCAGGGTGCCGCCGTCCATCATCTCCATGGCGACGTACACGCGGCCGTCGTGCTCGCCGACGTCGCGGAGGGCGACGACGTGCTCGTGGCGCAGCGCGGCGATGGCCCGCGCCTCGTCCAGGAGGTCGGCGGTCCTCGCCCCGCCGGTGGCGAGCGCCCGCTTCAGCGCGACGCGGCGCAGGTGCGGGCGCGACCGGTGGGACGCACGCCAGACCTCGCCGAACGTGCCGCTGCCGACCCGCTCGACGAGGCGGTACCCACCCCAGTCGTCGACCGCCACGTCGTTCCCCTTCGCCCGTCCATTGTGCCGGCGCGGGCGGGGCGCCGCCGCCGGTTACCCGTCGTCGTCGAGGTGGCGCACGAGGAGCACCGGGACCTTCGCGTGCTGCACGACGTGGTGGCTGACCGAGCCGAGGACCACGCGCTGGAGCCAGCCCCGGCCGTGGGAGCCGACGACGACGAGGTCGAAGCCCTCCTCCTGGGCCAACCGGCAGATCTCGACGGCGGGGTCGCCGGCCGCCACCCGGCCGCGGGCGTCGATGCCGAGCGCGGTCGTCGCCGCCTCGACGGCCGACTCCGCCTCCCTGCGCTCCTCCTCCTCGAGGCGCACGGCGGTCTCCGGGTTGGGGACGGCCGCCGTCATCGCGTCGATCGTCGCCCCCGGGGCGCCGACGGCCACCGGGGGCGGGGTGACCGAGAGCACCTCGTACTCGTTCCCCGCCCCGAGCAGGCCGACCGCCCGGCGGGCGGCCTCGAGCGCGATGTCGGAACCGTCCGTCGTCAGCAGGACCTTCGCCACCGGGCCATCCTCGCGCGCCGCCGTACAGTGGCGGGGTGACGCCGCGGGAGCGGATCCTCGCCGCCACCCTGGCCTGCGTCGGACGCTACGGCCTGGCCAAGACGACGGTGGAGGACGTGGCCCGCCAGGCCGGCGTGTCCCGGGCGACCGTGTACCGCCACTTCGCGGGCGGGCGGGACCAGCTGGTGAACGAGACGATCACCTGGGAGGTCGCCCGCTTCTTCGGCGCGCTGGCCGGCCACGTCGCCGACGCGCCGGACTTCGCCACCCGCCTGGAGCGGGCGCTGGTGTTCGCCCACCGGGCCGTCGAGGAGCACCAGGTGCTCCAGAAGGTCCTCCAGACCGAGCCCGAGCGCCTCCTGCCCCAGCTCCACGAGACCACCCCGCTCGTGCTCGCCGTCGTGCGCAGCGAGCTCGTCCCGCTGCTGAAGGAGGAGCGCCTCGCCCCGGGGATGACGCCCGAGACGGCCGGCGACTACGTGGCGAGGATGGTCGTGTCGTTCATCTCGAGCCCGGGCGGGTGGGACCTCACCGACGCCGGGCAGGTGCGCCGCCTGGTCCGCACCCAGTTCCTGGCCGGCGTGCTGGCCGAGGGGTGAGGGTCCCGGCGCTCGCCGGGCCGGGCGCCTACGCCGCCTCGCTGGCCGACCCGGCCGTGTGGGGGCCGCTCGCCCTCGACGTGTGCCGGCGCCACCGGCTCGACCCGGGCGACGGCGCCGTGCGCATGGGGGCGCCGGGGACGTTCCCGGTCGCCGTCGTCGGCGGGCGCTGGGCCGTGAAGGTGGGCGGGCCGTGGTGGTCGGGGACCGAGTGCCTCGGCCGGGAGCGGGACGCCTACGAGGCGCTGGCCGCCCGCCCGGCGCTGCCCGTCCCGCGGCTCGTCGCCGCCGGCGACCTCGGCGGCGGGTGGCGCTACCTCGTGCTCACCGCCGTCCGCGGCCGCAGCCTGCGGGAGGTGCCCCCGACCCCGGCCGTTGCCCACTGGCTCGGGGCGACGATGGCCGAGGTCCACGCCGTGCCCGTCCCGGACGGCCTGGAGGTGCTCCGCCCGGGCTGGGACGGGTACCTCGCCTGGCTGGCCGGCGCCCGGGCGGCGGCCGTCGGGCGCCATCGCGGCTACGGGACCCTGGCGCCCCACCTGCTGGAGGAGCTGGCGGCCTGGCTGCCGGCCCCGGATGACCTGGTGGACCGGTCCCGCCCGGCCGCGCTGCTCCACGGCGACCTGCGGGCCGACCACGTGCTCGTGGACGACGGCGGCCGCCCCGTCGCCGTCCTCGACTGGAGCGACGCCACCGTCGGCGACCCGCGCTACGAGCTCGGCCCGCTGCTCGACGTCCTCGGCGGCGACCCGGCCCTCCTCGCCGCCTACCTCGACGCCGCCGGCGACCCGCCGCCCGACCCCCGCTCCGCCCTGGCGACCGCGCTGCTGCACGGCTTCGACCAGCTCGGCGACGCCGGCGTCGACACCTCGGGGGCCGCCGACCTCGACGCCCTCGCCGGCCGGCTGTTCGGGGCCGCCGTGCGACGGGCGTCACACTGAGACGCCATTGACCATGAGACACATCGCGTCTTACTGTTTCAGGCGATGGCGCCCACGGCCGTGACCGACGTGCCGGCCGGGGACGCGGCCGAGCGGAGGGTGCTCGCCGCCGCGGGCCGCTGCGTGGCCCGGTGGGGCGTGGCCAAGACGACCCTGGACGACGTGGCCAGGGAGGCCGGGTGCAGCCGGGCGACCGTGTACCGGGCCGTGCCGGGCGGCAAGGACGCCCTGGTCGCCGCGTACGTGCGAGCCGAGCTCGACCGGTTCTTCGCCACCGTCGCCCGCCGGCTCGACGCCGCCACCGACCTCGAGGACCTGCTCGCCGGCGGCCTGTCCGAGGCGGCCCGCCTCCTCGCCGGGCACGAGCCGCTCCAGTACCTGCTGGCCAACGAGCCGGAGGTGGTGCTGCCCGCCGTCGCCTTCGGCCGCATGGACCGCGTGTTCGCCAGGGCTGCCGAGTTCGCCGCCCCGTGGCTGCGCCCCTGGCTCGGCGACCGGGCCGGCGAGGCCGCCGAGTGGCTGTGCCGGCTGGCCTGCTCGTACCTGCTCAGCCCGGCCCCGGGCATCGACCTGACCGACGAGGACGACGCCAGGCGGCTCGTCCGCGACTTCGTCCTCCCCGGCCTCCGGCCGGTGCCCGCGCTCGACCTGACCGACGACAGGAGCTGATCCCATGGCGACCCGGACCGAGGACCTCATCGGCCGCACCGACGTCAACGACCTCGAGGCCATCCTCGCCGTCACCAACACCGACGTCGACGCCGTCGAGCACGCCGTCAAGGACAACGCCGACGCCCTGTTCACCTGGGACTACGAGCGGTCCAGGCCGGCGCTCGGGAAGCTGTACGAGAAGGCCAAGCGGGGGCAGTGGAACGGCGAGACCGACCTGCCGTGGGAGATCGAGGTCGACCAGGAGAAGGTCGCGCTCGCCAACGCGGCCGCCAACGGCGGCTTCGACGAGGGCGTGGACCTGTCGGCCACCCCGTTCGCCAAGTGGACCGACAAGGAGTGGATCGAGCTCGGCGTCCAGTCCCAGAACTGGACGCTCAGCCAGTTCCTCCACGGCGAGCAGGGCGCCCTGCTGTGCACGGCCAAGATCGTCGAGACCGTCCCGTGGATCGACGCCAAGTACTACGCGTCCACCCAGGTGATGGACGAGGCCCGCCACGTCGAGGTGTTCGCCAAGTACCTCGACGAGAAGCTGTCCGGCCACTACCCGATCAACGCCCACCTGCGCCTGCTGCTCGACGACATCGTCAACGACAGCCGCTGGGACATGACCTACCTCGGCATGCAGATCATGGTCGAGGGCCTCGCCCTCGCCGCCTTCGGGTTCATCCACCAGCTCACCACCGAGCCGCTGCTCAAGCAGATGCTGCGCTACGTCATGGCCGACGAGGCCCGCCACGTCGCCTTCGGCGTGCTCAGCCTGAAGGAGTACTACGGGCAGCTGTCCGAGCCCGAGCTGCGGGAGCGCCAGGAGTTCGCCTTCGAGGCCGCCGTCCGCATGCGCGACCGCTTCCTCCAGCAGGAGGTGTGGGACCGCATGGGCCTGCCGGTGAAGCAGACCGTGCAGCTGGTCATGAACTCGCCCCAGCGCCAGCTGTTCCAGACGATGCTGTTCTCGAAGATCGTGCCGAACTGCAAGAAGCTCGGCCTCCTCGACGCCGGCGACGGCTGGCTGCGCCAGCGCTTCGGCGAGCTCGGCGTCATCCAGTTCGAGCACTGGCAGGACACCGGCGAGGAGTACGAGGCGTTCACGATCACCGACGAGGAGCGGGCCGCCGCCCGCGCCTGACCGGCGGGCGGCCGGCCCTTCCAGCGGGCCGGTCGCCGCTCCTCGCCTAACGTGCGGGGATGGCGGCCATCGCCTTCACCGCGGAGGCGCATCACCGCGGCCGGTCGGCGACCCTCGTCTGGGTGCCCGACGGCGTCGCCGCGACCCTCGGCGACGGCGTGCGGCTGCCCGTCGAGGGCCGCGTCAACGGCCTCCCGTACCGGGGGTGGGTCCGCCGCGTCCGCGACGGCGGGCCGTGGTACCTGCTCGTCGACCGGACGATCCGGGCCGGCGACCCCGTGGCCGTCGAGGTCGACGTCGATCCCGCGCCCGACCGCGACGAGCTCCCCGAGGACGTCGCCGACGTCCTCGCCGGCTTCCCGCGCGCCCAGGCCGGCTGGGACGACCTCCCGCCCAAGCACCGGGCCGAGTACCTCGCCTGGATCGACGAGGCACCGAGCGCGGCCGTGCGGAACCGCCGGATCATGGCGTCGATCGACAAGCTGCGGGCCGACGAGCCGTAGGGGCCGCCGGTGAGCGGTGGCACCGGTCCGCCGATCCCCAGCGGGTAGGGTCGGCGCCGATGGCATCGCCCCGCTTCGGCGCCGTGCTCACGGCCATGGTCACCCCATTCGACGACGACGGCGCGCTCGACCTCGACGCCGCCGCCTCCCTCGCCCGGTGGCTGGTCGACCAGGGCAACGACGGCCTGGTCGTGGCGGGCACGACCGGCGAGGGCGCGACCCTCACCGACGACGAGAAGGTCGACCTCTGGCGGGCCGTGCGCGAGGCGGTCACCGTGCCCGTCGTGGCCGGCACCGGCACCTACGACACCCGCCACACGATCCACCTCACCGAGCGGGCGGCCGAGGTCGGAGTGGACGGCGCACTCGTCGTCACCCCGTACTACAACCGCCCGTCGCAGGCCGGGCTCGAGGCCCACTTCCGGGCCGTCGCCGCCGCCACCGACCTGCCCGTGCTCGTCTACGACATCCCGGTGCGCACGGGCCGCAAGGTCGCCCACGACGTGCTCGTCCGCCTCGCGTCCGAGGTGCCGGGCGTGGTCGGCGTGAAGGACGCGGCCGTCGACGTGGCCGCCACCGCCCGGCTGGTCGCCGCCGCCCCCGGCTTCGAGGTCTACAGCGGGAACGACGACCAGACCCTCGCCCTCCTCGCCGTCGGCGCCGTCGGCGTCATCGGCGTGGCCACCCACTGGTCGGCCGGGCACCACGCGGAGATGATCGCCGCCTTCGCCAAGGGCGACGTGGCCCGGGCCAGGGAGGTCAACGCCCGCCTGCTGGCGTCGTACGCCTTCGAGACGAGCGACGAGGCGCCCAACCCGATCCCCACCAAGGCGATGCTGCGCGTGCTCGGGCACCGGGTCGGCCACTGCCGGCCGCCCGTCGGGCCGACGCCCGACGGCCTGGAGGACCGGGCCAGGGCGGTCCTGGCCGGCCTGACGTAGTGGCGCCGCCCGTCAAGCTGACGTTCCTCGGCGGGCTGGGGGAGATCGGTCGGAACTGCGCCTGCCTGGAGCTCGAGGGCCGCCTCCTGCTCCTCGACTGCGGGCTGATGTTCCCGAAGGCCGACATGCTCGGCATCGACCTCGTCCTCCCGGACTTCACCTACCTGCGGGAGAACGCGGACCGCATCGTCGGCTGCATCGCCACCCACGGCCACGAGGACCACGTCGGCGCGCTGTCGTTCCTGCTGCGCGAGCTGTCGTTCCCCGTCTACGGGTCGGCGCTGACCCTCGGCCTGGCCCGCCACCGCATCGAGGAGGCCGGCCTGCTCGGCCGCACCGAGCTGATCCCGGTGGCCGACGGCGAGCGCCGCCGCATCGGGCCGTTCGACTGCGAGTTCATCCCGGTCACCCACTCCGTGCCCCACGGGTTCGCCACCGCGTTCCACACGCCCCAGGGCGTCATCCTCCACTCGGGCGACTTCAAGCTCGACCTCACCCCGGTCGACGGCCGCCTCACCGACCTGGCCCGCATCGGCGCGCTGGCGAGCGGCGATGGCATCCGCCTGCTCCTGTCGGACTCGACCAACGCCGACGAGGCCGGGTTCTCGAAGTCCGAGCGGTCGGTGGGCGAGGTGCTGTACGACCTGTTCCACGCCCACGAGGGCCGGCGGATCATCACCGCCTGCTTCGCCAGCCACATCCACCGCATCCAGCAGATCGCGGACGCGGCCATCGCCTTCGGCCGGGTGGTGGCCACGCTCGGCATGTCGATGCGCAAGAACGTGGCCCTCGCCAGGGAGATGGGGCTGCTGCGCATCCCGGACTCGGCCCTGCGGGACATCGAGCAGGTCGACGGGATGGACCCCGGCAAGGTGTGCGTGATCTCGACGGGGTCCCAGGGCGAGCCGATGTCGGCGCTGTCGCTCATGGCCGCGGGCGAGAACCGCTGGCTGAAGATCGGCCCGCAGGACACGGTCATCCTGAGCTCGCACCCGATCCCCGGCAACGAGGCCGACGTCAGCCGGGTGATCGACGGCCTCGTCCGCATCGGCGCCGTGGTCGTCCACTCCGACGTCAGCCACGTGCACGCCACCGGCCACGCCATGCAGGAGGAGCTGAAGATGCTCCTCTCGATCGCCCGGCCGGAGTGGTTCGTGCCCGTGCACGGCGAGTACCGCCACCTCACCCAGCACGCCGTCCTCGCCCGCTCGATCGGGGTGCCCGAGGACCACGCCGTCGTGTGCGAGGACGGCGACCAGGTCCTGCTCGACGACGACGGCCTCCACAAGGCCGGCGCCGTGCCCGCCGGCTACCTGTACGTCGACGGCATCGTCGGCGACGTCGGCAGCGGCGTGCTGCGGGACCGGCGGGTGCTGGCCGAGGAGGGCGTGGTCGTCGTGGTCGTCGGCGTGGACGTCACCACCGGCGCGCTCATCACCGGGCCGGAGGTCATCACCCGCGGCTGGGTGTACGCCCCGGAGGCCGAGGGCCTGATCGGCGAGGCCTGCCAGCGGGTCAGGGACGCGGTCGCGGAGGCGTTCGCGTCCGGCCAGACGGACATCGAGGCCCTCCAGCGCCAGGTCCGGCGGGCCGTCGGCCGGTTCGTCAACGAGCGGACCAGGCGGCGGCCCATGATCGTCCCGGTGGTGATGGAGGCCTAGACTCGGCGACCGCCGCGGGCGTGGCGGCATCGTCACCCGTTCGTCACCCAACCCGGTCCTGCGCGCCCCGGCGCGTCGGGTAAGAAGGTCGGCGTAGGGGCCGGCGGCGCGGCGTACGAGGTCCCTCGCGCGTCGCCCGGCGGTCCCGCCCCACTGCGACATGCTCTTCCCCACCATCCGCTTCGCGCTCTTCCTGGCTGCGGTGCTGCCGCTGAGCTGGCTGCTCATGCCCAACCGGCTGCGGTGGCGGGTCTTCATGGTCGCGGCGAGCTGGTTCTTCTACGGCAGCTGGGACTGGCGCTTCGTCGGCCTGCTGGCCGCGTCGACCTTCGCCAACCAGGCCTTCGCCCAGCGCATCGACCGGGCCCCCGGGGAGCGGTCCCGCCGGTACTGGCTGACCCTGGCCGTGGTCGCCAACCTCGGCGTGCTCGGGTGGTTCAAGTACGCCGGGTTCTTCGCGGAGAACGCCGTCGGCCTGCTCCACCTGGTCGGCATCGAGGCCGAGCCGCCGCTCGGGGACCTCGTCCTCCCCGTCGGCATCTCGTTCTTCACGTACCAGGCGCTCAGCTACGTGATCGACGTGTACCGGCGGAAGCTCCACCCGGACACCCTGCTGGCCTTCGCCGTCTACCTCTCGTTCTTCCCGCACCTCGTCGCCGGCCCGATCGTGCGGGCCCGCGAGTTCCTGCCCCAGCTGCGCCAGCGCCGCAACCCCCGCCGGGTCGACGCCACCCTCGCCTTCTGGCTGATCGCCGCCGGCCTGCTGAAGAAGGTCGTCGTCGCCAGCTACCTGGCCGACCGGGCCGTCGACCCGCTGTTCGCCTTCCCGTTCCAGCACGGCGGGGTCGAGGCGCTGATCGGCGTCTACGCCTACGCCATCCAGATCTACGCCGACTTCAGCGGCTACACGGACATCGCCATCGGCGTCGCCCTGCTGCTCGGGTTCCGTTTCCCGCAGAACTTCGACGCGCCGTACACGGCGACGTCGCTCCAGGACTTCTGGCGCCGCTGGCACATGACCCTGTCCCGCTGGCTGCGCGACTACCTGTACATCCCGCTCGGCGGGGGCCACGGCACGAGGGCCCAGACGTATCGCAACCTGTTCCTCACGATGCTGCTCGGCGGGCTGTGGCACGGCGCGGCGTGGACGTTCGTGCTGTGGGGCGCGCTCCACGGCGGCGGCCTCGCCGTCGAGCGGTGGTGGGACGAGCTCAGAGGCCGCCGCCGGCCGCCGAGCGGCGTGCCCGACGCCGAGGTCGCCGAGGTCGCGGTGTCGACCCCGCCGGCGCCGGTGGCGCCCGCGACGGGGGGCGGCGTGGCCGTCGCCGTCGCCGACCCCGAGGCCCCGCCCGAGCCGCCGCTCGCGCCGAGGGTCGGGGTG
>DASWMK010000207.1 GCA_036399815.1 Acidimicrobiales bacterium | reverse complement strand
GGGTCGCCGGCGGCGCTCCGGCGGCGGCCGTCACCGTGGCCCCGGCGTCGGGCCAGGTGGGGCGGGGGGCGGGGCTGGGCGCGGCGGTGCGGGTCGGGAGGTCGGCGGCGGGCGGGGCGCCGTCCGGCCAGGCCGGGCGGGGCGCCGGCGGGATCGAACGGTCGGCCGCCGGGGTGGGCCAGGCCGGCGGCGTCGCCGGGGTGCCGCTGGCCGCCGGGGTGCGCACGGGGAGGGCGGGCCCCGGCTCGGGGGCTGCCGCCGCGATCGGGACGGCCGGCCCGGCGGCGGGCACCGTCTCCGACGCCGACGGCATCGGCGGCGGGCCGCCGGGCCCGGCGGGCGAGGGCGGCGGGGCGCCGTGGCCGGCGGGCGCCGTGGCCGGCGGGGCGCCGTATCCGCCGGGCGAGGGGGGCGGGGCGCCGTGGCCGGTGGGCGCGGGCGCCTGGGCGCCGTTGCCGGTGGGCGAGGGGGGCGGGGCGCCGTGCCCGACTGCCGGTGCGGGCTTCGGGGCGCCGTTCGCGGACGGCCCCGCGCCGGTGCCGGAGGGCGCCGACGGGCGGGCGCCGGTCGCCGCGGGCGTGGCCGGGGCGGGGTCGGGGGCGGGCGACTTGCGGGTGAGCTTGGCGCGCCAGGACGACTTGGCCGGCTGCTCCGGCGGCGGCGCCGCAGCCGCCGGCGCCGCTCCCGGCCTCGGCGCCTCGGGCTCGGGGGCCGGTGCGCCGTGCCAGGTGCAGCGGCCCTGGATGAGCACGTTCTGGCACTGCGGGCAGCGCGCATGGCGGTCGATCGTCACCGCTCGCCCTGTCGGCAGCGGCGACCCCGCCCTTAGAGCGGGGTGTTGTCGTGCCGCCTCGGCCGCAGCCGCTCCCGCTTGTCGGCCAGCAGCTCGAGGGCGGACGCCACCTCCCGGCGGGTGTCGGCCGGGTCGATGACGGCGTCGAGCAGCCCCCGCTCGGCGGCGACGTAGGGGTTCAGCAGGCGCTCGGCGTACGCCGCCTCGAGCTCCTCCCGCACCTCGGGCGGCTCCCGCCGGTGCAGGATCTCGACCGCCCCCTTGGCCCCCATCACCGCCACCTCGGCCGACGGCCAGGCGAGGCACAGGTCGCTGCCCATCGTCGCCGAGTCCATGACGATGTACGCCCCGCCGTACGCCTTGCGCAGCACCACGCACACCCGCGGCACCGTCGCCCTGGCGTAGGCGAAGGCGAGCTGGGCGCCGTGGCGGATCATCCCCCGCCACTCGAGGTCCTTCCCCGGATAGAAGCCGGGCGTGTCGACGAAGGTGAGCAGCGGCAGGTTGAACGCGTCGCAGAAGGCGACGAACCGGGCGCCCTTCTGCGACGACGGGATGTCGAGGGTGCCGGCGATCGACCGGGGCTGGTTGGCGACGACACCGATCCGCCGCCCGCCGATGGCGGCCAGCGCCGTCACCAGGTTCGGCGCCCAGTGGGGCCGCAGCTCCAGCAGGTCGCCGTCGTCCACCACGGCGGCGACGACGTCCCGCACGTCGTAGCTCCCGCTGGCCGTCGCCGGCAGGACGGCCCCGGCCTCGGGGGTGGGCCGCCAGGTGGGGTCGGCGGTCGGGCGGGGCGGCGCCGGGACGTCCGTGTGGGGCGGGAGGTGGCCGAGCAGGGTGCCGACCAGGGCGACGGCCTCGTCGGCGTCGCCGGCGACCAGGGACGCGACCCCGGTCCGCCGCCCGTGCACGTGGGCGCCGCCCAGGCCGTCGGCGTCGAGCCGCTCGCCGGTCACCGCCTCGACGGTCGACGGCCCCGTGACGAACGCGTACGCGCCGGCCGTCATCACCACCTGGTCGGCCAGCCCGAGGAGCAGGGCCGAGCCCGACACGACCGGCCCGACGGCGGCCGCCACCACCGGGACGACCCCCGAGCACCGGGCGACGGCCGCCGCCGCCCGCCCCCACGCCCGCAGGCCGTCCATCCCGGCGTCGGCGTCGGCGCCGCTCGAGGCGAGCAGGAGGACGAGCGGCACCCTGGCGTCGAGCGCCGCCTCGGCCGCGGCGACCAGCGTGTCGCCGTCGGCGCCGGTGAGCGCGCCGCCCCGCTCGCCGCCGGCCACCGAGGCGACGACGGCCGGGTGGCCCCCGACCGTGTCGACGGCCGCCGCCGCCACCCCCGCATGGCCGGCCCGGAGCCCGATCGTCATCACGGGGACCGACCCGGCCGGCGCCCGCCGCGTTACCCGCCGCCCGGCGGGTGCAGGCCGGGCTGGTCGCCCAGCTGGGTGGCGACGACGTCCCGGAGCACGTCGATCAGCGCCCGCGCCGGCGCCGACAGCAGCCCCTTGCGGCGGGTGGCGACGCCGACCTGTCGCCGGGCGAGGTCGTCCACCGTCACCCTCGCCCACGCGCCCGACAGCCACCCGGGGACGGCGCTCGCCGGCACCACGGCCGCCCCGAACCCCTCGAAGGCGAGCGACGCCACCAGCCGCAGCCCGTCGATCTCGGCCTGGGGCCGCAGCTCCACGCCGGCCCTGGCCGCCTCGGCGTCGAGGTCGTCCCTGAACGCCGTCCCCTGGGGCCCGAGGAGCAGCGGGTGGCGGGCCAGCTCGGCGAGGGTCACCCGCTCCCTGGCCGCCAGCGGGTGCCCGTCGGGGGCGACGACGAGCAGGTCCTCGTCGAAGAGGCGCTCGGCGGCGAGGTCGTCGTCGGCGCACGGCAGGTTGACGACGGCGAGGTCGAGCTGCCCGCCGATGACCTGGGGGCCGAGCGTGGTGGTGGTCGCCTCGACGACGACCAGCTCCACCCGGGGGTGGCGGTCCCGCATGGCGACGAGGAGGCGGGGGACGAGCCACCGCGCCGTCGTGCCGATCACCCCGAGGCGCACCGAGCCGGACACGGCGGCGCCCAGCGAGGCGACGTCGGCCAGCAGCGCCTCGACCTCGGCCTGCACCCGCCGGGCCCGGGCCACGACGGCCTCCCCCTCGTCGGTCAGCTTCCCGGAGGAGCGGTCGACGAGGGTGACCCCGAGCTCGCGCTCCAGCCGGGCGACGTGGGTCGACACGTTCGACTGCACGGTGTGCAGGGCGCGGGCCGCCGCCGAGAAGCTGCGGCGGTCGGCGACGGCGACGAGGGCGGCGAGCTGGCGGAGGTCCATCGCCATCCATGATGCCGGGTATCGCCAAGAACTGTTGGACAGATGGCAGGGCCGGGGAGATGATGACCGCACAACGCTGGAGCGGTTCTCCCTCCCCCCACCGCTCCGCACACGGTTCGAGGGCCGGCCCCCCCACCCTCGGAACCTCGTCGAAGGGACCGGCTCTCCCCCCCAGCCGGTCCCTTCGTTCGTTCCCGGGCGGGTGCCGGGCGCAGGGTGCGGGGTACCCTCCGGCCCGTGGCCGAGACCGCGGCGTTCTTCGACCTCGACCGCACGCTGCTCCAGGGCGCGAGCGGCCCTGTCATCACCGAGGCGTTGAAGGCGGCCGGCGTCCTCGACCGCTCGTTCCCCGGCGAGCGGCTCGTGTACCAGCTCTACAACGTGGTCGGCGAGACCCTCCCGAGCATGCTGCTCACCCGCCGGGCGGCCCGCTACGCGGCCGGCTGGTCGGCCGAGGCGGTGCGGGAGGCGGGCCGCCACGCCGCCACCGGCCTCGCCAACGCCGTGCAGCCGTACGCCCGGCCGCTGTTCGAGGAGCACCGCGCCGCCGGGCGCCGGCTGGTGATGGCGACGACGACGCCGCTCGACCTCGTGCGGCCCCTCGCCGACGAGCTCGGCTTCGACGACGTGGTCGCCACCCGCTACCACGAGGGCGACGACGGCCGCTACGACGGCACCATCGAGGGCCCGTTCGTGTGGGGCCCCGGGAAGCTGTCGGCCGTCACCCAGTGGGCCGACCGGCACGGCGTGTCGGTCGCCGACAGCTGGGCCTACTCGGACAGCTTCTACGACGTGCCCCTGCTGTCGGCCGTCGCCCACCCCGTGGCCGTCAACCCCGACCCCAGGCTCCGGGTCGTCGCCGCCCTGCGGCGCTGGCCGACGGTGTTCCTCGACGTGCCGCCGGGCGTGCCCAAGCTCGCCGGCCTCGAGCCCCAGCGGGTGCTGCTGCCGCTCGCCCGCCCGGAGCTGATCCCCTACGCCCGCTTCGACATCAAGGGGGTCGAGCACCTCCCGGCCACGGGCGGCGCCATCGTCGTCGCCAACCACCGCAGCTACTTCGACGTGACGGCCATGGCCGTCACCCTCGCCAAGCGGGGCCGGCCGGTGCGCTTCCTCGGCAAGAAGGAGGTGTTCGACGCGCCCGTGATCGGCCAGCTGGCCAAGGCGATGGGCGGCATCCGGGTGGACCGGGGCACCGGGTCGGACGAGCCGCTCAGGGAGGCGGCCGCCGCCCTGCGGGCCGGCGAGCTCGTGGCGATCATGCCCCAGGGCACCATCCCCAGGGGCCGGGCGTTCTTCGACCCCGAGCTGAAGGGCCGGTGGGGCGCGGCCCGGCTGGCGGCGATGGCGAAGGTGCCGGTGGTGCCGGTCGGGCTGTGGGGGACCGAGAAGGTCTGGCCCCGCAACGCGCGCCTGCCGAACGTGCTCAACGTGACCGGCGCGCCGGTCGTGCGGGTGCGGGTGGGGCCGCCGGTCAAGCTCTACCACCGCAGCGTGGACGCCGACACGAGGCGGATCATGGCGGCCATCGTCGACCTCCTCCCCGACGAGGCGCGGCAGCGGCGGGAGCCGACCGCCGAGGAGCTGGCGGCGACGTTCCCGCCGGGCTACAAGGGCGACCCCGACGCCGAGCCGGAGCGCCGGCCGGGCGCCGACTGACCTTCAGTCGAGCGCCATCGTCATGCACACGCTGTAGGGGCTCGACCGGTAGCCGGCGAACGGCTCGCAGGGCGTGAACCCGGCCCGCCGGTAGAGCGACCGGGCCGGCGCGAACCCCTCGGTCGTTCCCGTCTCCAGGCTGAGCCGCCGGTAGCCGCGGGAGCGGGCGACGGCGACGAGGTGCGCGAGCATCGCCCGCCCGACGCCCTGCCGGCGCGCCTCCGCGACGGTGTGCATGGACTTGATCTCGGCGTGCTCGGCGTCGAGGTGCCGGAGGGCCCCCACGGCGACGAGCCGGCCGGCGACCCGCGCGCTGTAGAAGGTGACGGCCGGGTCGGCCAGCCCGTCGACGGTGAGGGCGTGGACGTCCTCGGGCGGGCTCTCGGCGTCGGCGAAGGCGAGGTGGCGGGCGACGAGCCGCCGGACGTCCTCCCGCCACGGGTCGTCCTCGCGGATCTCCGGCGCCGGCATGCCGGCGACGCTAGGAGACGCGGGACGGCGGCGTCGGCCGGTGGCGGCCGGCCTCAGTCCTCCGGGCGGAGCGTGATGTCGGCCAGCACGTGGTCCTCGTGGACGCCGTAGTAGTCGAACCCGTAGCCGTACAGGTTCACGTGGGCCGGGCCGGGCTCGAAGCGGACCGACGAGTGGCGGACCCGCACCTTGACCGACCAGGGCATGCGCACGGTGGCGCACGACAGCGGCCCGAGCCAGGCCTGGCGCACGCCGGTCGCCGCCTGCTGGAGGTAGAGGTGGACGCTGGCGTCGACGGCCCGCGAGCACCGGACCGACCCGCTCACGGTGGCCACGCCGGCCTCGTCGACGGTCCCGAACGCGTCGATCGTCCAGCTGGTCTCGAGGGGCGGGGCCGGCGGCGCGTCGGGGTCGAAGGCGAGCGGCGTGCGGGCCAGCACGGTGCTCCACCGGCCCGGGACGAAGGCGAGGAGCTCGCACGTGCCCGGCGCGTCCGCGCAGTCGACGTCGCCGGCGGGCGTGGTGAAGAAGCGCCGGACGGCGAGGTCGTCGGAGAAGCGGCCCGCGGCGTCGACCGGCAGCATGAACGCGTCGCCGGTGCACTCCTCCGGCGCCGTCGCTCCGGCCAGGCAGACGGTCAGCGAGACGGTGGAGCCGGGCCGGAACCCGGTCCCGGCGACCTGCACGTGCTGGAGGTCGACGATGCCGGCGGCCGGGTCGACCCGGAGCTTCGGCGCCGTCGCCGCCCCGGCGGGCGTCGTCCCCAGGAGCGCGGCGAGCACGGACACGGCGAACAGCGCTCGAACGATCATCGTCATCCCCTCCCCAGGGCGCCGGCGAGCGGCGCGCCGGCAGGGTACCGCCGCGCCCGCCGCCGCGCCCGGGTCGGAGCGGGGCGAACCGGACGGCGGGCACGAACCGGGCCCCAGGGATGCTCAATTCCTCGCCAAGTCCCCCGGCCGCCCGTGACCGCCGCCACCCGCCCCGGTACCTTCGTCGGCCATGCCCCCCTCCACCCGGGGCGCCGCCGTGGCCTCGGCGGTCGCCCTGCTCTGTGCCGCGCTGGTGGCGCTCTCGCCGGCGCCGGCGACGGCCGCCGCCCGGACGGCCGGCACCCTCACGATCACCGGCGAGGCGCCCGACGGCTGCCCGGCCGGCGGCTACACCTGCTCGACGTTCCGGGTGACGTGCGCGGCGCCGTACGCCGACGTGCCGGCGATCGACGGGCGGATGGCGGTCGGCGCCCACCTCGGGACGCGCCTGAAGGGCATCGTCATGCTGTTCGTCGGCAACGACGGCATGGAGTACTGGGGCGGCACGCCCGAGCGCCGGGCCTTCGTCGACGACCTGCACGTCCGCGGCTACCGCACCGTCGAGGTCGCCTGGGACGAGCCCTACGCCCACGGCACCCAGGGCTACGTCGCCCTCACGTGCCGTCCGGCGGCCGCCGTCGAGTGGGGCGCCGGCGCGTACGCGGCGAGCGGCGCCCAGCCCGTCGCCGGCGACGGCGTGTGCGGCTTCTGCCTGATCGGCACGAGCGCGGGGACGGCGCAGGTGGCCTACCCGCTCGTGTTCCACGGCCTCGGCGGCCTGGTCGACGCCGCCCTCGAGATGAGCGGCCCGGCCGAGAGCGACCTGTACGAGGCGTGCGACCGGTCCACCCCCGTGTCGCCGTTCCAGTTCCTCGAGGTCGGGCGCTCGCCGGCGCGGGCCCGCATCGACGGCGCCTGGGACGGCGGGGCGGCCACCGCCGGCCCGTGCGAGTCGAACCCGTTCGACCCGTCGTTCGCGCCGGCCTGGGCGGCCAACAGCCTGGCCGCGGGCTCGCCGTCCGCCGTCCACGCCTTCCCGACGACCCGCTGGCACTTCATCTGGGGGGCCAAGGACACGACGGGGGCGGCCGGCCAGGGCCAGCTGTTCCTCCGGGCCCTCGACGAGGCCGGCTCGCCGATGCTCGGGCACGACTGCATGAACGGGCCCCACGACCTGGCCAGCAACGCCAAGGCCCTCCGCCAGCTGCGGGCCGCGGTGGAGTGGAAGCCGAGCGACGGGCCCGACCACCCGCCGCCCCTCGGCGAGCCGGTCGTCGACCCCCGCTGCGAGCTCACCAGGGGCTGACCGGCCGCCAGGGTCGGCGGGCCGGCGGGTCAGCCCGGGGTGGTGTCGTTGACGACCGAGAGCGTGTAGAGCAGCCCGACGACGGCGTTCACCGCGCCGATGACCATGCCGGCGATGGCGAGGCCCCGCCCCCGGTAGGCGCCCGGCTCCCGGGTGAGGTGGCGGACCGACACCAGGCCGAGCACGAACGCGGCGATGCCGAGGATCAGCGGCGCCACGAGCAGGCCGAGCAGGGCGACGACGAACGCGGGGATGGCGAGCCGCTCGAACGGGGGCCGGGCCTGGCGCTCGCCGGCGCCGCCCGGGCCTACCACCGGTTCCAGTGGAGGACCTGGTCGAGCGGCTGGCGGGGGGCCGGGCGGAAGTCCGTGCCGAGGGTGTAGGCGACGGGGATGAGCCCGACCTGGGTGCAGCGCTCGTAGGGGATGCCGAGCAGCTCGGCCGCCTCCCGCTCGTTGGGCAGGTGCAGGGTCGTCCACGCGCTGCCGAGGCCGCGGGAGCGGAGGGCCAGCATGAAGCTCCACACGGCCGGCAGGATCGAGCCCCAGAAGCCGGCCTGCACCACGGTCGGGGCGCCCTCCGGCACCCGGCCCCAGTGGCAGGGCACGACGTGGACCGGCACCTCGTGCAGGTGGTCGCGGAGGTGACGGGCCGAGTCCCGCACCCGGTCCATCCTCGCCGTGCGGACGTCGCCCTCGCCGTAGCTCGGCCCCGGGGTGTCGATGTACGCGTC
Organism: Acidimicrobiales bacterium; assembly: GCA_036399815.1. Lineage (NCBI taxonomy): Bacteria > Bacillati > Actinomycetota > Acidimicrobiia > Acidimicrobiales > Acidimicrobiales bacterium. The sequence goes on along the minus strand of DASWMK010000207.1, from coordinate 475 downwards.
GAAGTTCGGCCTGTAGAGGTCGGCGAGGCCCCGGCGGACGTCGGGGTCGTCGACCACCACCCAGTGCCAGGCCTGGCGGTTCGACCCGGTCGGGGCCTGCACGGCCAGCTCCAGGCACTCCTCGACCACCTCCCGCTCGACCGGGCGGCTCAGGTCGAGCCGCTTGCGGACGGACCGGGTGGTCGTCAGCAGCTCGTCGGGGGTCAGGTCGAGGCGGGTCGGCATGGCGCGGAGTGTGTCACGCGGCCGCCACGCGACCGGCCTGGCGGCCGGCGATGCGGCGGGCCCGGTCCTTGGGCACGACCTGCCACACGGCGTCGGCCGTCGCCTCCCAGTCCTTCAGCAGCAAAGCGACGCGCGAGGACCGGGTGAGGTCGGCGTGCCGCTCGACCAGCCAGCGCAGCTCGACGAGGTCCTCGGCCCCCGGCCGCACCACGTCCACGAGGTCGCCGTTCACCCGGGACAGCAGCCGGTC
>DASWMK010000206.1 GCA_036399815.1 Acidimicrobiales bacterium | reverse complement strand
GCCCGCCGCCTCGCCAGCGCCCTCCGAGCCGCCGTCCTCGCCGTCGCCCGACCGCTCCGCCTCGCCGCCGGTGCGGTCGCCGCCGCGGCGGGCCGCCTCGCTGCCGGGGTGCGGTCGGTCGCCGGGCGGACGGGCGCCGCCGCTCGGGCCGTCGTCGGGGCCGTCGCCCGACCCGTCCGCCTCGCCGGCAGGAACCTCTCCGCGGCCGCCCGCGCCGCCGCCCGGCCGCTCCGCTCCGCGGGCCGGGCCACCCGGGACGCCGCCCGGCGGGCCGGCGCCGGCGTGCGGTCCGGCGGCCGCCGCGCCGGCGCCTCGATCAGCGCCGCCGGCCGCCGGCGGCGGTCGGCCGGCCGGGCGTCCGTCCGCCCCGTGCGTGACGCCGCCCGCGCCGCCGCCGCGGCCCTGCGGAGCGCGCGGGCGTCGGTCCGGGCCTCGCTCCGCCGCCGGTAGCGGCGCGGCCGGGCAATCCCCCGCCCGGCGCCGCCCGTACACACGGGCACGTGCCGCCGAGGGGGAGGTCCGACGGTGTCCCGAACGAGTGCAGGCGCACTGGCCGTCGCCCTCCTCCTGCTGGCCGCCACGATCGCCGGTCCGGCGGCGGGTGCGGGCGCCGCCGGGCCGGTCGACTGGCCGCAGTTCCACGGAGGCCCGACCCACCGCGGGGTCAACCCGCTCGAGCGCGAGGTCGGCGCCCGCGAGGCCGGGTCGCTCAGCCTCTCGTGGATCGGCAACGGCGCGACGACCGTCCCCGACCTCGTCTACCGGTCGTCGCCCACCGTCGTCGACGGGGTCGTCTACTTCGGCACCGAGGTCGGCCAGCTCCTCGCCTTCCCGGCCCGCTGCCCCCGCCCGCAGTGCGAGCCGCTCTGGCGGGTCGCCCTCGGCCAGTCGATCTACAACACGCCGGCCGTGGTGAACGGCCTGCTCTACGTCGGCACCGCCAGCCGGCTCGGCCGCCTCTGGGCCTTCGACGTCGACGCCTGCGGGGCCGGCGACTGCCGGCCGAAGTGGACGGCCCGGGTCGCCGTGGGCGAGTCGTCGCCGACGGTCGCCGACGGGTTCGTGTTCGTCGGCTCCCAGGAGCGGGGCGTGCACGCGTTCCTGGCGGCCGGGTGCGGCGGGCCGACGACCTGCGACCCCGTGTGGGTCGGCGAGACCGGGGGCGCCGTGCTGGGCTCACCGGCCGTCGCCAACGGCCTCGTCTACGTCGGGGCGTCCGACGGCCGCCTCTACGCCTTCGACGCCTACGGCTGCGGTCACCGCCGCTGCCAGGCGCTGTTCGTCGGCCGGGCGGGCGGGCCGATCCTCACCTCGTCGCCCGCGGTCGCCGGCGGCGTCGTGTACGTCGCCTCGCACGGCGCCGCCCCGGACAGCCACCTCGAGGCGTTCTCCGCCTTCGGGTGCGGCGAGGCCACCGTCTGCGACCCGCTGTGGCGCGGCACCGGCGGCCACTACCTCAACTCGTCGCCGGCCGTGGCCGGCGGCACGGTGTTCGTCGGGTCGGGCGACGGCACCCTGCTCGCCTGGCCGGCGGCCGGGTGCGGGACGCCGGCGTGCCCGCCCACCTGGGTCGGCGACGCGGCCGGCCCGGTGGCGACGACCGACTCGTCGCCGATGGTCGCCAATGGCGTCGTCTACATCGGCGAGAACCAGGGGCGGGTCTACGCCTTCCGGGCCGCGGGCTGCGGGCGCTCGCTCTGCGGGCCGCTGTGGGAGTTCATCACCCAGGACCCGATCGTCAACTCGTCGCCGGTCATGGTGAACGGCACCCTCTACCTCACGGGGACGAACTTCAGCGAGGTGCCGATCCTCTACGTGTTCGAGCCCGTCGCCTCGAGCTCGTCGAGCACGGCGTAGGCGCGCCGGGCCGTCGGGATCCCGGCCGAGCCGCCGGCCAGCACGCCGAGGCGCAGGGCCTCGGCGAACTGGTCGAGCGTGGCGCCGGCGGCGTGGGCCATCCGGACGTGGTGGCCGAGGCAGGGCTCGCACCGGATGACGACCGACAGGGTCACCCCGGCCAGCTCCTTGTACCTGGCCGGGATCGCCCCGTCGCCCCACGCCTCCTCGTACAGCGGACCGAACACGCCGTAGAAGGCGGGGTCGTTGGCGACCAGCGGGTCGCCCGGCGGCCCCGCCCCGTCGGCGTGGGCGTGGTCCGTCACCGGGTCAGAGCCCGATGCGGCTCCACGGGCCCCACATGGCGAAGCTGATGCCGAAGCTCGCCTGGATGTTGAAGAACAGGGTCTGGCCGTCGGCGCTGAAGGTCGACCCGGCGAACTCGTCGCCGTACCGGGGCGTGCCGGTGATCCCGCTGACGAGGCGGTTGAGGACGAGGTCGTAGAGGCGGCCGTTCTTCGTGAGCGCCCTGATGTAGTTGTCGCCGGTGCTGTCCTCGCAGATGACGAGCGTGCCCTGCGGGCTGGTCGTCACGTTGTCCGGGAAGTCGAGCACCTCGGGGCCGGGCGACTCGTAGATGAGGGTCAGCTCGTGGGACCGGAGCTTGTAGGCCCAGATCTGGCCGAAGCCGTTGCCGAACCCGGTGGTCGGGTCGGGGCCCTCCGGCGTGCCGCCGCCCTGCGTCGAGCAGAAGTAGACGACCCCGTTGTGGTACACGGAGCCCTCGAGGCGGGAGAACCAGGCCGCGCCCTGCGCCCTGCCCTGGTCGCCGACGTAGTTGATGGCGACGTCGTTCGGGGTCGGCGCCGGCTCGCCCGGCGTGTAGGGGAACGTCGGGGCCGGGTCCTCGATGTCGACCCACTGCACCCGGTACGTGGTGCCGACGGGCTGGGACGCCGCCAGGTTGGCGTTGGGCATGCCCCGCACGGCGAGCATCTGGAGGCGGCCGTCGTTGGTGAGCCGGCGGGCGTCGAGCGGCTTGGTCCCCGGCAGGTACCGGTAGAAGCCCGACGGGTAGCCGAAGTTGTCCTCGGTCATGTACAGGGCGTTGCCGTACGGGTCGAAGGCCACCGACTCGTGGGCGAACCGGCCGGCCCTCGTGATCGGCTCCCGGTTCGACTGGCCGCCGGCCGGGACCTCGAAGATGAACCCGTGCGGCTGCTCGAGCGGCACGTTCGACACGCCGGTGAAGTCGGGGCCGACGTCGGGCCCGTTCACCGTCTCCTCGCAGGTGATCCAGCTGCCCCACGGCATGCGGCCGCCGGCGCAGTTCATCTGCGTGCCGTTCAGGCTGGTGAACGCCGAGACGACCTCGCCGGTCGGGGTGACCTCGATGGTGGTCGTGCCGCCCTTGGCCTGCGCGTCGTACGGCTCGCCGGGGCCGAACGCCGGGCCGGGGTTGTTCTGCTCGTGGTTGCGGACGAGGATCGTGTTGCTCCCGAAGCCCCGGAAGGCGGCCATGCCGTCGTGGCGGCCGGGCAGCACGGTGCCGTCGTCGAGCACGACGGTCTGCTCGGTGTCGTGGAAGGACCGGTAGTGGAAGCCCTCGGGCACCCACAGGCGCACGATGCCGTCCCGCTCGTCGGGCACCGGCACCAGCACGGTCCTCGTCGTCGGGATTGCCGCGCCCGCCGCCCTCGCCAGGAAGCCGGAGAACGGGCCGCCGAGGGCGGTTCCGCCCGCGGTCACGGCCGCACCCCGGATGAACGAACGCCGGTTCATCGCCACCATCTGGACCCCTCCCAAGCACGCTTCCGTCGGGCCGCCCTCGGCGGCACCGTAGCCGGTCCCCGGCCCCGCCGGGGGCGCCGTCACGCGCTGCGTTCGGTGGGCGGGTGCGGCCGCTCCTCGGCGTCGTGGCCGGCGTCCAGATGGCGGACCCTGGAGAACCGCAGCGGCGCGAACGGGCCGGCGCAGTCGACCGACTCCGGCTCGACGACGACGCACACGTGGTCGCTCCCCTCGTCGAGCAGCGCGCCCCGGCGGGCGACGATCCGGTTCGGGCAGCGGTCGAGCAGGGGCAGGCCGTCGGGCCCCTCGGTCCACGAGCAGCGGGTGAACTTGTCGACGTCGTCGCCGCTGACCGTGCCGAACAGCTCGGCGAGGTCGACGTCGTCCTCGGTCAGGAAGTGCACGGCGAACCGGGGTGCCCGGAGCCCGACCCGCAAGGTGTGGTTGGCCTTCGACAGCCACACGACGTAGCGGACGGGCTCGATGCTGCACTGGGCCTGGAAGCCGATGAGGCAGCCGGCCCGCTCGCCGGCGGCCGCCGTCGTGACGATCGACATCGCCGTGTCGACGCTCAGCATCAGGTCCGCGAACGCGTCGGCCATGGTCATCCCCGGTCCCGCTCGTAGCGCAGGAACAGCGTGCTGCCGGCGGCGAGCGCGTGGCCGAGGCGGAAGCGGGCCAGGTCCGGCCCACCCGACGACACGGCGACGGGCAGGGCGTCGCCCCCCATCACCGGGGACAGGGTGAGGCAGAGCTCGTCGAGGAGGTCGGCGTCGACCAGCTCGCCGAGCAGCGCGGGGCCGCCCTCGCAGAGCACGATCCCGACGCGGAGGCCGGCCAGCGCGGTCAGCGCCGTGGCCGGGTCGACCCGCTCGCCGCCGGCGACGACGAGGTCCGCCACCTCCGCCACCTCGGCCCGGCGTTGGGGGTCGGACGCCTCGCACGTGACGACGAGGGTCCTGGCCTCGGGGTCGGCGTCCACGAAGGCCCGGCCGGCCAGGTCGAAGGCGAGGGACCGGGAGACGACGGCCAGCCGGGGCACGGCCGGGCGGCCGGCCGCCACCCGGGCGGCGCGGCGGTCGTCGGGCAGCCGGACCGGCCCGTAGCGCTCCCGGCGGACGGTCTCGGCCCCGACCATCACGACGTCGGCCAGGGACCGCAGGAGCCGGAACAGCTCGCGGTCCACGTCGTCCGACAGCCCGGCGACCCGGCCACCGGCGGCCGCCGAACCGTCCAGCCCGGCGACCATGTTGGCGAGCACCCACGGCCGCCCGGCCGGGCCGTGGCGCTCCACGGCGGCGTACGGGGCGAGCGGGTCCGCCAGGTCCTCGCCGCCCACGAGCCGTCGCACGCTCGCCGTTGTACCGCGACACGTCATTCCCCCACACAACGCACAAGGTGACCACTTGAACGCGGACCATGGTGGTGATACACGTTCACCTAGGCCTGCGCGTCGCAGGCCGGTGCGGGCGGACCGACGGTCAAAGGCTGACCGTCGAGCGCACAAAGGGGGATCCCGACTTGGTAGCTGCCCCTCGGCGACGCCTCGCCGTCGCCGTCCTCTCGTTCCTCGCCCTGCTGCTGTCCCCGGCCCTCGACACGGGCGCAGCCGCGCAGGCAGGGCCGCAGGGCCTGCCCCGTTCCGGCGGGGCCGCACCGGTGCTCGGCACCGGCGACCGGGCCGCCATCCCGAACCGGTACATCGTCGTGTTCCGGAAGGACGCTCCCCAGTCGGCCGTCCGGTCGGCGATGACCGGCGCCCGCGGCAAGGGCGCCACCGTGCACTTCGAGTACGACGCCGCCCTCAAGGGCTTCGCGGCCACCCTGAGCCGCTCGGCCCTCGACGGGCTGCGCCACAACCCGAACGTCGCCTACATCGAGGTCGACCGGCGGGTCTCGCTCGACGCCACCCAGTCCCCCGCCACCTGGGGCCTGGACCGCATCGACCAGCGCAACCTGCCACTCGACAACAGCTACACGTACAACCAGACCGGCGCCGGCGTGACGGCCTACGTCATCGACACCGGCATCCGCACCACCCACGTGGAGTTCGGCGGCCGGGCCTCGAGCGGCTACGACGCCGTCGACGGCGGGACGGCCGACGACTGCAACGGCCACGGCACCCACGTCGCCGGCACCATCGGCGGCGCCACCTACGGCGTGGCCAAGGGCGTGCGCCTGGTCGCCGTGCGGGTCCTCGACTGCGCCGGCTCCGGCACCGACTCCGGCGTGATCGCCGGCGTGAACTGGGTGACCAACAACAGCCCCGGCCCGGCCGTCGCCAACATGAGCCTCGGCGGCGGGGCGTCCACCTCGCTCGACAACGCCGTCGCCAACTCCATCGCCTCCGGCGTGACCTACGCGATCGCCGCCGGCAACTCCAACGCCAACGCCTGCAACTACTCGCCGGCCCGGGTGGCGTCCGCCATCACCGTCGGCGCCACCACGAGGACCGACGCCCGGGCGTCGTACTCGAACTACGGGTCCTGCCTCGACCTGTTCGCCCCGGGCTCGGACATCACGTCGGCCTGGTACTCGAGCGACACCGCCACCAACACGATCAGCGGCACGTCGATGGCGACCCCCCACGTGGCCGGCGTCGCCGCCCTGTACCTGGAGCCCAACCCGTCGGCCACCCCGCAGCAGGTGCGGGACGCCATCGTGAACAGCGCCACGCCGAACGTGGTGACGAGCCCCGGCACCGGCTCGCCGAACCGCCTGCTCTACTCGCTGTTCGGCTCGGCCCCGCCGCCCCCGCCCACCGGCTGCAGCGCCTACCCCGAGGCCTACAGCGGCAGCCTGGCCGGCGCCGGTGACTACGACTACCAGCCGAACGGGACGTACTTCTACACCGCCAACTCCGGCACCCACCGGGGCTGCGTGCAGGGCCCGTCCGGGACGGACTTCGACCTGTACCTCTACAAGTGGAACGGGTCGACCTGGGTCGAGGTCGCCTACGGCGAGAGCCCGTCGTCCTTCGAGGACATCACCTACACGGGCACGGCCGGCTACTACCTGTGGGAGATCTACTCCTACAGCGGCGCCGGGTCGTACAGCTTCCGGATGCAGCGCCCGTAGCGACACCGTCTCGCGGCCCCGCCCTCGGGCCACCCCGCAGCCTCCGGGCGGGGCCGCTCCCTCTCCACAGCGGCACGCGGCGCAGCCGGCGGTCGTCGTCGACCCCGGCTGCGTCGCCGCGTCGGGCGTCGGCGCCGGTCAGCCGGTCAGCCGGTCAGCCGGCGGCGAGGAGCTCGCGCAGGGGGCGGGTCGGCCGCAGCCAGGCGCCCTCGGGCGGGAGCCGGTCGAGGCGGACCCGGTCGAGCGGGGCGGTGAACGCGCCGGGGACGTCCTCGAGGTCGACGAAGGTGAGCACGTCCGACGCCTGGGCGTAGGTGGCGACCTCGGCGAAGGACAGGACGGTGACGTCGATCCCCGCCCTGGCCAGGTCCTCCAGCGGGTCCTGGAAGTTGCGGCGGTCGCCGCTGGCGACGACGAGGCGGACCAGCCGCCTGGCCCTGGCCCGGTCGGCGATGTGGTCGAGCATGGCTTGGTCGATGTCGTCGTCGGGCTGGAGCTTCGGCTTGGCGAACACGGAGTAGCCGAAGCCCCGGACGGCCTCCACCCAGCCCCGCAGGTTGCCGGCCGTGCCCGGCTGGACGTTGGTGAACACGCACGCCTCGACGTCGCGGTCGCCGGCCGCCTGGAGGAACCACCGGCCGATGGCGTCGAAGCGGGGCCGCGACGCCGGCGACGGCCGGGCGCCGATCACGTTCGACAGCGTCATGTCGACGTTCGGCGCGTCCCACACCAGCAGGTCCAGCGGCGCCTCGCCCTGCCCGTTGCCGTCCACCCCCCCAGGTTCGCGCGCCGGTCAGCTGGTCAGGACCGGCCCAGGGCGGAGGCGATCCCGCCGCGGAGCGCAATGCGTGGTCATGGTGTCCCAGGCCGACCACCACAGGCTGGCGCGGAGCGTGCCCGATGTACCGCCAGTCGAGTCGCCGGTCGCCGCCCGCCTGCGAGCGTTCGGCGATTCCGCCATCGAGTCCCGTCGTCGCCCGATGACTGCGAACCCCGCCACTTGCGACGCCTTCCGACACCTCAACCACTCACGCCCATGACCACCAGCGGCGCTCCCCTCACGTTTTCGACCACGTCGACGCGCTCGCGGACCGCCCAACCGGCATACTTGCAGGTTTGTCTTCGGGAAACGTGCGGGTTGCGCGTCGCCGCCGGACGCGCAGTTCGTCGTTAGACGAACGTGCATGTGTCGATCTGCCGGTTCGGGTCGCCGTGCGGCGATGGCCACTCGCAGATCACAGCTCGAGTTCCACCTCGACTGGGAGCTCGATGATCGCCTCAAGTTGCGCCTCAAGCTCGGCGTGAAGCTCGTGATGACCTTCGTCCCGCCACAGCGCCACCGAGAGGGCGTACGGCTCGCTCGCCGTGACGTCCTCCCATCGGTTTATGTTGCGGACCACGAGGAACATCGGACAATCGCGATCCGCGTCCAGTCGCTGCGCGAAGACCCTCCGGCCAAGTTGATTGGCTCCGCGTGATCGAACCTGCGTCGGTGGATCAAGTCGCACAAGATGTGACCTCAGCTCGGAAGGTGTCGGCGGGCGCCCACCGGCGACGGGGGCCTCATCACCGGGTGACCCGGTGTCGTGGGCCTCCCTCGCGATGGCTTCATCGTCGAGATCCTCGCCTTCGACTCTGGCGAACACCTCGGCGGTCTCGTCTAGCGACAACCCCTTGACGAGATGGAACTCCATCCGGCTGGCCATGTAGTCGAGCCGCCTTACACGGGTACGCGGCGAGAAGGCGAGCGCGATGTCGATGCCACGAATACCGCCGGACAGCAGGAAGCTTGAGGGTACGGGCACCTCGTAGATGTGCACACCGTCGAGGGGGATCTCCGCAGCGGCAACGAGAACCGCTCGGTGGGTAGTCGACTGGATCGCTCGAGCTAAAGAGGGCTTGCCATAGCCAACGAGTAGTCGCTCGCCCTCGAGCCGGGCAGAGGGTGTTCCCTCGAGCTCGTCGGCGAGCGGCAACCGCTCCGTCGACAGGAGCATGAGCGACCTCGTCGCCTCGGGAGTGAACTCCGGGAACCGTGATCGCACGCCGGCGGCCACGCGCGCCGCAGCCGGGGCGGCGTAGCTCGTGCCCACATCCCAGCTGAGCAGTCGTCCAGCGGCGGCGCGCGCGCCCACAACGCCCAGTTCGGCGTCGTTCGATACGAGCCGCCCCTCCTCGATCCCGAGAGTGCCAGACCGATGCACCATCTCCGGCTTGACAGCACCGCCAGGACCTGGGCCGGTCCTCGTGATGGGCGATGGCCACCCGGGACGTCCCATCGGAATGCGGCGCACCGTCTCGGCGCCGCTCAGTCCGCCAGCAGCGGCGGCCTCGGTCATGCCACCCACTGTGAGCGCCAACATTGACGTGGCTGGATCGATGAGCCGAGCTGCCTCCGCCTTCAGCATGGCGGCCGGATACGCGATCGCGGCCGACTCGTCTGTCACGTCGATGTAGTCGGCAGGGCGTGTGTTGCCCGCAGCGATGATCACAACAAGGCCGTACCTCCGAGCGAGGTCATCCACCACAGCCGCGGCTGTCATTTGACGAGGCGGTCGAAATGGTGATCGTCCGTCGCCGAGCGACAAATTAAGAATCGAGGCGCCCTGGTTGACGCACCAGATGATCGCTTCTTCGAGGTCACGCTCCCAAAGGTCCTCGTCCGGGAAGAGGTTGCGTCGATCAAGGACGCGGGCTGACGCGATCCGACACATTGGCCGAAGGGGCAACCCCCGAGCGATCGCTTGGAGGACATCGCCATGGAGGAGGATCGAGGCGACCATCGTGCCGTGTCCATGCTCGTCCTGGTCGTCGTCGATCCCGGTCGCGAGTGCGTCCGATGCGACTACGGCTCCCGCAAGCAGCTCATGCGCTGACGCTACGCCGGAGTCCACGAGACCTACAACGGGCGCGCCGTCTGCTGGCGGCAGGATGTCCGGTAGATCGTCGATCCTCGTATCGAACAGCTGCGGCACGGAGACCACCGGGATGGGCAGCACGTCGATTCGCGCGACCACATCGAGCTGAGCCAGATCCATGACGCGGCCGGCAGGCAGGTAGACCCGGGCCAAGAGAAGCCCGACGCCGTCGTTCGCCATCGAGTCAACGAACCGGCCCTCAGCCGCCTCGACAGCCGTCCGCACCTCGGCCAGCCACTCCCGCGCCCGATTTGGCTCGCCCGGATGCCAGCACTCGATGTCGAGCCGAAGCTCGGAAGCCGGCGCGTGCGCCCTGATCGCGTCCCGCGCCTCATCCGCGAGTCGGTCTTCCGGACCGAGCGGCCTGAGCTCTTCGATGGCGTCAAAGAACCCTGCGTAGGGCTCATGCTTCTGGCCTTCCGGGATCCCCCCTTCGAGAGCATCAAGCCGTTCGTGGAACGCAGCGAGCTCAGGATCGTCAGCGAAGGCCACCACGAGGCGGCTGCGGGAAGAGTCCACCACCGTGAGCCCAGCTCTCCGAAACTCGTCGGCATCGAGAGGAGCCCCCAGCTCGAACACGACCACGAGATGCGGCTCGATACCAAGCGGCCGCTCGCGCTGTTGATGCCTCATCGTCAGATCGCGGGCGCGTTGGCGAAGTCGAACGCCGTGCTCAGACAGATCGCCGTGCCGACGTTGTGAGGGACGGCCCGTTCGGGGTCGACGGACGCCCGGATCGACCGCTTGTCGAAGCCGAAGTAGGCGAAGGCCGCCGCGCGGGCCGGTACCTAGCCCTGGGATGTGTGGACTATCTGACGTCGCGCCTCCCCCCGCTCGATCCCGTATGCCAAGTGCTCGTCCCCCACCGCCTTCGCCATGTCCCTGACCATGAGTCGGATGGCATCGAGCGCAACCGATTCGACTTCCGCTGCGCTGAAGCCATCCATGCGTTTCGCGGCAGCGACAAGGTCGACCTCGTTCCTGACGGAGCGCAACTTGATGGTGAGGATCTCGGCCCGCGCCTGCTCATCGGGTGGAGGAAGCGCCACCACCTCATCGAAGCGCCTCCACACGGCCGTATCGAGTAGCATGGGATGGTTCGACGTGGCGACGAACAATGAGTCGCCTCGATGAGCTTCGACCGCCTGCAGCAGCGCTGCGACGACGCGTCGGAGTTCCCCATGGTCGGCTCGGTCGGCGCGCTCACGGCCGAGCATGTCGAACTCGTCGAACAACAACACCCACGACCCGACGTCGAGGAAGCTGAAGACTTGCTCGAGATTGCGCGCCGTCTCGCCTAAGTAGGACGACACTATGGTCGCCAGCTGGACTCGAGCGACGGGCAGACCGAGTTGACCCGCGATTGCTTCAGCGCTAGCAGACTTCCCACAACCGGGTGGACCGACCAGAAGCAGGCTGGAGCGGGGGGATACGCCGTGAGCACGCAAGGCTGACCTCTGCCGGAACTCTTCGACGAGACCATCGAGTACGTCCTGGACTGAGGAAGGCAAAACGAGGTCCTGGAAGGTAGTGCTGGGCTCCTCTAGCGAAAGGAGGGGGAGGTCGTCTCGGGTTTTGGGCAAGGGCCGGAGGGACGATACCTGCAGGGGCCGGCGAGAACGCGTTCCTTGCTCGAGAATCGCTTCGAGCTGGTCAGCCACCAGGTCGTGCCGCTTCCGACGCTCCTCCTTGATGAGCTCCTGCGCAGCGCTACGGAACCCGGCGTCGTCACCTTGTTGATGACTACGCATGAGCGCTTTCACCAGATCACTTCGGGCCACGGCAAGCTCCTCCCTCGAGTTCGAGAGTAACTGCCCCGAGTGACAGCGAAGTGATACCTCCGTAGGTGACAGCGACCCGCGGCAGCCTCATCGTGGCGACCCCCAGGCGCCGCCGCCGGGGGTGAGCATGCGGACGACGTCGCCGGCGCTCGTCCTGATCGTGCACTTGTCCGGCAGGCGCTCGGCCCTCGCCTCGTCCCCGGCCGGCAGCAGCCAGTTCTCGCCCGGCGCGGCGGGGCCGCCGCCGGCCAGGCCCCACGGGCGGGACGCGCGGCGCTCGGTGATCAGGCTGACGGTCGCGTCCTCGAGCAGGAGCAGGTCCCGCTCCACGCCGTCGCCGCCGGGCCAGGCGCCGGCCCCGCCGCTCCCCCGCCGCAGCCGGTAGCGCAGCACCCGCATCGGGAACGCCCGCTCCAGCGCCTCGACCGGCGTGTTCTTCGTGTTCGTCATCGCCGTGTGCACGCCGCTCATCCCCGCCGGGCCGCCGGGACGGCCGCCCTGCCCGCCGGCCACCGTCTCGTAGTAGACCCACCCGGCCCCGCCCACGAGCAGGTTGTTCATCGTCCCCTGGCCGGCGGCCGGCACCCGGTCGGGGCACGGGCCGGCGAGGGCCCCGAGGCACACGTCGGCCACCCGCTGGCTGACCTCCACGTTGCCGGCGCCGACGGCGGCGGGCGGCGAGGCGGCGACGACCGTCCCCGGCGGCGCCACCACCCGCACCGGCCGCATCGCGCCGCCGTTGGCCGGGATGGTCGGGTCGGTGGCCGACCGCAGGGCGAAGGCGACGGCGCTGACGGTCACCGCCTCCACGGCGTTCACGTTGCCGGCCCGCTGGGCGTCGGTGCCGGTGAAGTCGAAGGTCACCTCGTCGCCGGCCACCGTCACGGCGACCACCACCCGAGCCGGGTGCTGCTGCTCGGGGCGGGGGCCGCACGAGTCGAGCACGTCCTCGAACCGCCACGTGCCGTCGGGCAGGGCGGCGAGGGCGGCCCGCATGCGGCGCTCGCCGTAGTCGACGACCTCGTGCAGCGGCGCCCCGGTGGCGGCGATCTCGGCCAGGCGGGCGACGCCCAGCACGTTCGCCCCGACCTGGGCGTCGAGGTCGCCCCGGCGCTCCTCGGGCGTGCGGGAGTTGGCGAACAGCACGGCGGCGACCTCGGCGGTCAGCCGGACGGGCGGGATCCGCAGCCCCTCCTGGAACACCTCGACGGCGTCGGCGGGGATCGACCCGGGCGCGCCGCCGCCGAGGTCGGCGTGGTGGGCCCGGTTGGCGGCCCACCCGACGAGGCGGCCGTCGACGTGGCAGGGGGCGACGAGCGTGAGGTCGTTCAGGTGGGTGCCGCCGGCGAACGGGTCGTTCAGCGCCACCTGCTCGCCCGGGGCGATGCCGTCGGGCCCGAACGCGTCGATGGCGGCCCGGACCGACGCCGGCATCGACCCGAGGTGGACGGGGATGTGCTCGGCCTGCACGAGGAGCTCGCCGCCGGCGGTGAACAGGGCGGCCGAGCAGTCGGCCCGCTCCTTGATGTTGGGGCTGAACGCCGCCCGCCGGAGCACGGCGCCCATCTCCTCGGCCACCCCCGTGAGCCGGGAGACGAGGACGGCCAGGTCGGACGGGTCGAGCGCCACCGCGCTACAGCATGACCTCGTCGACGTAGCACCAGCCCCAGTCCTGGCCCGGCTCGGCCGAGCGCATCACCGGGTGGGCGGTCGAGCGGAAGTGGGCGGTGGCGTGGCGGCCGGGCGACGAGTCGCAGCAACCGACGTGGCCGCAGGACAGGCACATCCGCAGCGACACCCACCGCCCGCCGGTGGCCAGGCACTCCTCGCACCCGTCGGTGCCGGCGGTGACGTCGTGGACCTGGTCGAGATGGGTGCAGGCGGTCGCCATGGGCGGAGCCTACGGACGGGGCCGGCCGCCCCCACCCATGCCGTCCCAGCCGAGCAGGACCAGCAGCTCGACCAGGCGCTCCCTCGGCATGGGCCGCTGGTCCACCCACCAGTCGCCGGCCATGTGGACCATGCCGACGAGGGCGTGGCCCCACGCCTCGGCCACCGACGGGTCGCCACCGGCCGCCGCCAGCCCGGCCGCCATGACCTCGGCGATCCGGTGGGCGAGGTGGTGCGCGAAGGCCCGGTCCTCGTCGCCGAGGCCGCCCCTGAACAGGAACCGGTAGACGTTGGCGTCCTCGTCGAGGAAGGCCAGGTAGGTGTCGACGGTCGCGGCGAAGACGTCCCGCGGTGGCCCGCCGCTCGTCAGCGGCCGGTCGAGCTCGGCCGTCAGGCGCTGCGCGAACCGCTCGGCCAGCGCGAGGTGCAGGCCTCGGCGGTCGCCGAAGTAGCGGTAGAGGATCGGCCGGGTGACGCCCACCTCGCGGGCCACGTCCTCGATCGACACGCGGGGGCCGTCGCGGCGGATGACCCGGACGGCCGCGTCGATCAGGTCCTCCCTGCGGGCGGCCTTGTGGGCGGCCCGCCCCGGAACGGCCGGCGCTGGCACGTGACACATGTTACAGGCCGTTGATCTATGGCCGAGGATGGGTTACGGTCCGTTACATGACCATGGCGACCCTTCCGGCGGAGGACGTCGAGCGACGGGTGCGACGCCTGTCGGCGACCGCCGCCCGCCGGTACCTCGACCCCGACGAGGCCGTGCCCGGCCAGGTGGGCACCGGCCAGCTCCTGCCCACCGAGCTCCTCAGCATCGCCGGGCTCGACCTCGACCTCACCCCCGAGCAGCTCGTCACCCTGTCCCGCCAGGAGGTGGCGTCGCTCACGGCCACGGGCCTGTTCTTCGAGGCCGTCCTCCAGGCCGGGTTCGGGCTGCACATCGCCTTCGACCTCGAGCCCACCGACCCCCGGGTGACGTTCCTGCTCCACGAGATGGGCGAGGAGACCCGCCACTCCCGGCTGTTCGTCCGCCTGCTCGACCAGGTCGAGCAACTCGAGCCCCGGGCCAGGAACCCGTTCGCCGACGGCCTGTTCGCGCAGGTGATGCGGCGGGCCATCCGGCTCGTCGTCCGCCACCCGGCGATGCTCTACACGATGGTGCTCGCCGGCGAGGAGATCCCGGACCTCATCCAGAAGCGGGCGTCGGAGCACCCCGACACGGACCCGTTCGTCCGGGCGGTGAACACGTACCACCGCCAGGAGGAGGCCCGGCACATGTCCTTCGCCCGGGCCGTGCTCCCCGAGGTGTGGGAGCGGGCCCGCCCGCTCGACCGGTGGCTCACCCGCCACGCCGCCCCCGTCATGATCGGGATCATGTTCGCCACCCTCACCCACCCGGGCGTGTACGCGGCCGCCGGCCTGCCCGGCCGGGCGACGTGGCGGGCGACCCTGACGGCGGGGCCCCGGGTGCAGCTGCGCCACGACGCGACCCGGCCGGTGCTGAAGGCGCTGCAGGACGCCGGCGCCGTCGGCCGCCGGGTGCCGAGGGGCTGGCGGCGCCTCTGCGGCCTGTAGGCCGGCGGGCCGGACGCCCGGAGGCCCCGGGGGTCAGGACCGCCGGGGCACGAGACGCTCGGCGCCCAGGTAGGCGAGGACGCCGGCGCCCGTGCCCGCGGCGAGGTAGGCGGCCGCCCCCGCCCACCCCGCCAGCGGTTCGGCGGCCTGCGCGCCGGCCAGCCCGCCGACGACCAGCGCCGCCACGCTCGCCACGGCCCGCCAGCCGACGGCGATGGCGCCGCCGCCCCGGTCCGCGGCGCGCTCGGCCCCGAGCGACGGCCCGCCCGTCTCGCGACCCGCGTACCCGGCGTCCGCCACCGGCGCCCGCCCCGACCCACCCCGCCTCGTCATCGCAGCGCCTCCACCCAGCCGAGCAGCTCGCCGACGGTGTCAACGGTACCCAACAGGTCGTCGGGGACGGGGCGGCCCGCCGCCGCCTCCACGGCGACGAGGAGCTCGAGGGCGGCGAGGGAGTCGACGGCGAGCGCCCTGAGCGGGGCGTCGGGCGCGACGTCCGCCGGGTCCCGCCCGCTGAGGTCGGCGAGGACGGCGACGAGCGGTCGGCCCGCCCCGCCGGCCGGTGCGGCGACCGTCCGCCACCCCGACGGCGACAGGGCGGCCAGGTCGGGACGGCGGGCGAGCCGCTCGCCGTACTCGTCCGCGGTCACCGACGCCACCGTCACGTCCTGCCGCCGACCCTGGAGCACGACGTGGCCCCGCAGCACGGCCTCGACGGTGAGCAGGTCGCCGAGCGCCGACCCCACCCGCTCCCGCGAGCCCTCGCCGAGGAGCAGGTAGACCTTCCAGGCCTCGCCCCGGGCGAACACCTCGTCGAGGAAGAGGACCACGCCCTCGGCGAGGAGGCCCGAGCCCTGGTGGCCGCGGACGGCGGCGGCGTCGAGGTAGGCGTGGCGGTCGATGGGCTGGAGGTCCCGCAGCTCCACGAGGCCGACGAGCTCGTGGGTCGACGCCGACCGCACGACCGCGCCGAGGTGCAGCCCGTCGAGCAGGAAGCGCTCCCATTCGTAGCTCGGGACCAGGCGCCCCCGAGGCCGCCAGGTGTCGGCGACCTCGGGGACGCACAGCGCCTCGTGGAGCGGCCGGTACAGGTGGGGGACCAGTGCCAGCAGCTCGACGTGCGCGCCCCGCCGGAGCACGGTGCCGTCGACGCGCACGGCGTCAGGCGCCGGGCACACCGGTGACCGCGGGGAACCGCTCGACGCAGCCGACGGCGGCCGGCGGCAGGCCGTCGCCGCCCTCCACCAGGTCGGCGAGCGCCTCGTGGGCGTCGGCGTCCGGCGCCACGGCCACCCCGCCGTCGGCGAGGCAGGCGCGGAACCCGGCGTCGACCTTCCGCACGTAGTCGCCGTCGGCCAACCGGCCCCGCTGGTAGGCGGCCTCCGTCGCCGACAGGTGCTCGGCCTGGCACCCGGCGTCGATGCGGCCGGGGACGTCGGCGAGCGACGGCGGGAGCGCCGAGGGGTCGGCCCCGCCGGCGAAGCGGAAGCCGTAGTCGTAGGTGATGGCGTAGCCGTCCGCCGACAGCCGGGGCTGGCCGACGACGACGGTGACCGAGCCGTCCGGGAAGCGGCGCCGGGCCTCGGCCCGCAGCCGGGTGCCGACGCAGTCGACGGCCCGGTCGGCGGCGGCGCGGTAGTCGGCGAGCGTGACGTCCGCCGGGGCGGCCTCGCCCACGTGGGCGTCGAAGCGCTCCACGAGGCGGTCGCTGCTGGCCGGGCCGCCGGCCAGCACGAGGGCGGCGAGGGCCACGACGGGCACGGCGCCGACGAGGAACAGGAGGGTTCGTCTGGTCATCGGGGTCTCCTCAGTCGCGCAGGTCGCCGATGACCTGCCAGGCGCCGTTGACGGTCTCGTCCGAGTCCCACTTGCAGCGGAACTTCGTGTCCTCCAGGTACCAGGACTCCCAGTTCGGCCAGTGGAACAGGCCGAACAGCAGGGTGCAGCCGCTGTGCCGGCTCGAGTACTGCGTGAAGTAGACGGAGCCGCTGGGGCCGATCTCGGCCAGGTACGACTGGTAGTTGCAGACCGTGTCCCACCACTGGGTGGACTCGCTCGTGCGGAGGTCGTACCAGTACTCGAGGCCGGCGGTGGACCCGCTCCCCTCGTACTCGGACCCGCTGCCCTGCAGCACGTGGCCGCCGTTGGCCCAGGTGCGCACGCTGTGGCTGGTGGCCCAGGCGGGCGCGGCCTCGGCGAGGAGCAGGCCGGCGGTGGCCGCGCCCGCGGCCAGGCACTTGGTGGGACCTCGGAGTGACAACGGTGCCTCCTCGACGAGCACGCGACAGGGCCGCGCGGCGGTCGGGACACCAGGTCGGCCTCCGGGCGCCTCCGGTGCAGCCGCGGGGCGATGGTCACCGCGGGGTCTGTCCGCACCGTGCGTCATCCTGACGAGGCCGGCCTCCGATCCGCCGGCTTGGGGCGAACGCTATCTAGAAGTAGCGATGCCTGTCAAGCACCAGCGAGCCGCCCGGACCGGGGCGGCCGACCCACCCGTCGGGCACCCAGATCGTGCAGTCCGGCTCGGCCACGACGGCCGGGCCGGTCACCGGCCGGCGCTCGACCGGCGGGAGGTCGCCGGGCTGGAGCGGCGGTGGCACCCGGGCGGTGGCCCGGAGGGCGACGACCTCGACCGGGGCGTCCGGCCGGGCGTAGCCGTTGCGGCGCCGGTGCTCGTCGGGGAAGTCGGCGACCGACGGGACGGTCAGCTCGTGGCTCTGGCCGGCGTACCGGCAGTCGACGGCGACGACGACCTCGGCGCCGCCGCCGGCCGGGCCGCCGACCGCCCGCCTGGCCTCGTCGCCGAGCGCGGCCAGCGCCTCCCCCAGCCCGTCGTGGTCGCCCGGGGTGGGCCACGACCGCACCAGGTCGCGCTGGCGGGGTGAGCACAGCAGCCCGACGGCCGACAGCACGCCGGCGCGGGGCGGCACGACGACGGCCGGCATGCCCAGCGCGTCGGCCAGCGAGCAGGCGTGGAGCGGGCCGGCCCCGCCGAAGGCGACGAGGGCCAGCCCCCGCGGGTCCACGCCCCTGGCGACCGAGACCGTGCGCAGCGCCCGCTCCATCGCCGCGTCGACCACGGCCAGCACGCCGTCGGCGGTGACGCCCGCGTCGGCCAGCGCCCGCTCGGCGGCCGCCCGGTCGAGCCGGCCGAGGTCGGGGAGGGCGGCGTCGGCCGGGATGCGCCCGGCCACGAGGTTGGCGTCGGTGACCGTGGGCGCCGTCCCGCCCCGCCCGTAGCAGGCCGGCCCAGGGTCGGCGCCGGCGCTGCGGGGGCCGACGAACAGGGCGCCACCCGGGTCGAGCCCGGCGATCGACCCGCCGCCCGCGCCGATCGTGTGGACGTCGAGCGCCGGCAGGCGGACGGCCAGCCCGCCGACCAGCCGGCCGGGGGCGGGCTCGGGGACGCCGCCGCGCACGAGGCAGACGTCGGTGGACGTGCCGCCCATGTCGAAGGTGACGGCGTCGGGGAAGCCGGCCGCGGCGGCGAACGCGGCCGCCGCCCGCACGCCGCCGGCCGGCCCGGAGAGCAGCAGGGCGGCGGGGAGGTCGGCGGCCTGCTCGATCGACAGCAGGCCCCCGGCCGAGCTCATCACCAGGACCTCGTCCGCCACCCCGTCGAGGGCCCGCAGGTAGGGCGCGCAGGTCGGGCGGAGGAAGGCGTTGACGACGGTCGTCACCGTCCGCTCGTACTCCCTGAACTCGGGCGACACGCGGTGCGAGCACGACACGTCGAGCCCCCGCGCCTCGAGGGCGGCGGCGACGGCCAGCTCGTGGGCGGGGTCGAGGTCGGCGTGGAGCAGGCAGACGGCGACGGCGCGCACGGCGCCGTCGAGGTCGGGGACCGGGCCGACGGGGGCGATCTCGGCGCCCGTCGCGTCGAGCCGGCCGGCGACCTCGTAGCGCAGGTGACGCGGCACGAGCGGCTCGGGGCGGTCGGCGAACGGGTCGTAGAGCGACGGCCGGTCCTGGCGGGCGAT
>DASWMK010000205.1 GCA_036399815.1 Acidimicrobiales bacterium | reverse complement strand
CCCGAGCCGGTGGGGGCCCGGCCGGACACGTCGCGCCCGGCGAGCGCGTCGGGCAGGGTGGCCGCCTGGATCGGGAACGGCTCGGTGATCCCCCTCGCAGCGAGGGAGCGGACGACGGGCGGGGCAACGCCGAGCGAGGCGAAGGTCAAGGGACGAGACTCCAGACGGTCGGACTACGGCAGGCCGACTCGGAGCAACTCTCGAACGGGCCCGTCGCCGGCAGGGGAGCCGGCGGCCCGACCACCCTACCGGGCGGTAGGCAGGTTGGCGCGCCGCCGGGCGCGTTCAGCGCCGGTTCAGCCCCCTGGGCCAGCATGGGCGGGCGTGCGGGTGCTGGTCGTGGAGGACGAGGAGCGCCTGGCCGCCGGCGTGCGGGCGGGGCTGGAGGCCGAGGGGTTCGCGGTCGACGTGGCCGGCGACGGGGTCGACGGCCTGTGGATGGCCCGCGAGCACCCGTACGACGCCATCGTCCTCGACCTCATGCTCCCCGGCCTCAACGGGTACCGGGTGTGCCGGGCCCTCCGGGACGACGGGAACTGGACGCCGGTGCTGGTCCTCACGGCCAAGGACGGCGAGTGGGACGAGGTCGAGGCCCTCGACACCGGCGCCGACGACTTCCTCGCCAAGCCGTTCTCCCACGCCGTGCTCGTCGCCCGGCTGCGGGCGCTGCTGCGGCGGGGCGCCCGGGAGCGGCCGGCGGTGCTGGCCGCCGGCGACCTCCGCCTCGACCCGGCCGCCCGGCGGGCGTGGCGGGGCGACGTCGAGGTCGAGCTGACCGCCCGCGAGCTGTCGCTGCTCGAGTTCCTGCTCCGGCGGGCCGGCGAGGTGGTGTCGAAGCGGGAGGTGCTCGACCACGTGTGGGACGTGGACTTCGAGGGCGACCCGAACATCGTCGAGGTCTACGTCCGCCACCTGCGCAACAAGCTCGACCGGCCGTTCGGGCGGGCGTCGATCGAGACCCTGCGGGGCGCCGGGTACCGGCTGGCCGCCGATGGCGGGTGAGCGCCCGGGCCTGCGGGCCCGGCTCGGCACCGTGCGGGTGCGGGCGACCGTGGCGGCCGTCGCCGTCGTCGGCGCCGCGCTGCTCGCCGGCGCCGTCGTGCTCGTCGCCTCCCTGCGCTCGAGCCTGACCGGCGAGGTGCGGACGGCGGCCCGGCTGCGGGCCGCGGCCGTCGCCACCGAGGTCGAGGGCGGTGTCTCGCCGGCGGACGCCGTGGCGCTCACCGTCGACGACGAGTCCGTCGAGGTCCTCGACGCCGGCGGCCGGGTCGTGGCCGCGGGCGTGAGCGACCTGGACGAGGGGGAGCGCTGGCTGGCCGCGGATGCCCCGGCCGGGGCGCTCACCGTGCGGGTCCGCCGGTCGCTCGACGACGTGGACGACTCGGTCGGGTCGGTGGTGGCCCTGCTCGCCGCCGGCGTGCCGGCGCTGCTCGTGCTCGTCGGGCTCACCGTGTGGCGGCTGACCGGCCGGGCGCTGGCGCCGGTCGAAGCGATCAGGGCCGAGGTCGACGCCGTCTCCGCCGCCCAGCTCCACCGCCGGGTCCCGGTGCCGCCCGGGTCCGACGAGATCGCCCGGCTGGCCGGGACGATGAACCGCATGCTCGACCGGCTGGAGGAGGCGCAGGCCCGGCAGCGGCGGCTGGTGTCCGACGCCTCCCACGAGCTGCGGTCGCCGGTCGCCTCCATCCGCCAGCACGCCGAGGTGGCGCTGGCCCACCCGGACCGGGCCGACGCCGCCGACCTGGCCGCCACCGTGCTGGCGGAGGACCTCCGCCTCCAGGCCGTGGTCGACGACCTCCTGCTCCTCGCCCGCGCCGACGAGGGCTCGCTCCCGCTGCGGCGCCGGCCGCTCGACGTCGACGACCTCGTGTTCGAGGAGGCCGGCCGGCTGCGGGCGTCGACCGGGCTGGAGGTCGACACCCGGTCGGTGTCCGGCGGCCGGGTCGACGGCGACCGGGCGGCGCTGG
>DASWMK010000204.1 GCA_036399815.1 Acidimicrobiales bacterium | reverse complement strand
CCACGACGTGTTCGTGCTCCAGGTGGCCGGCACCAAGTCGTGGCTGGTGCGCGAGCCGGCGGTCACCGACCCGCTGGCCCACCACCGCTCCGACCATGACGAGGCCGCCGCCCGGCCGGTGCTGTTCGAGGCCGACCTCGGCCCCGGCGACGCCCTCTACCTGCCCAGGGGCTTCGTGCACTCCGCGACGGCCCAGGAGGGCGCGTCGCTGCACCTGACCATCGGGGTCCTCGCCCTGACCGTCGCCGACGCCGTGCGGGCGCTGGTCGACGAGGCCCTCGAGGACCCCGCCTTCCGGGCCTCGCTCCCGGCCGGCGCGCTGGCCGACGGGGCGACGGCGGCCGCCGCCGTCGCCGAGGTGCCCGCCCGCCTGGCCGCCTGGCTGGCCGGGTCCGACGCGGCCGCCGTGGGCGAGCGCCTGGCCGACCGGTTCTGGTCGGGCCGCACCCCGCTCCTCACCGGGCAGCTCCTCCAGGTCGCCGGGCTCGACCGCATCGGCGACGGCACCGTCGTGCGCCGCCGGCCGCTGGCCGCCTGCCGGGTGAAGGTGGACGACGGGGAGACCGTCGTCGCCCTCGGCGACCGGGACGTGCACCTGCCGGCCGCCGTCGCCCCCGCCGTCGAGCGGCTGGCCGGTGGCCAGCCGGTGCCGGTGGCCGACCTCGGCGACCTGCTCGACGCCGGCAGCCGGGTCGTGCTCGTGCGCCGGCTGGTCCGCGACGGCCTCCTCGAGGTCGTCGGTGGCTGAGCGCTACCGCTGCGCGCCGGCGTCGCTCGCCCGCGACGAGCCCATGCCGGGCACCGCCTCCCGGGTGCGGAGCTGGGTGCTGGTCGAGCAGCCCGGCCCGTGGGGCCGCACGGCGCTGCGGGAGAGCCGCCTCGACCCGGAGGTGGGCGAGGCCCTGGAGGCGCTCGGCCGCCGCCACCGGGCCCGCGTGCTGCTCGTGCGCCGGCCGGGGCGGGTGGCGTCGCCTCACCCGCGCGTCTACCTCGCCCACACGGCGAGGACGGCGGGCTGGCTGGAGGAGCTGGACCTGCCGTCGGCCGCCGACCTCCTCGACCTCGACTGGTCCCGGATCACGGCGCCGGAACCGCCCGGCTACGGCCGGGCCTGCGCGGCGCCCGTCCACCTGGTGTGCACGAACGGCCGGCACGACGCCTGCTGTGCCGACATGGGGCGGCCGGTGGTGCGGGCGCTGGTGGCCGCCGGCGTGCGATCGGTGTGGGAGTCGTCCCACGTGGGCGGCGACCGCTTCGCCGCCAACCTCGTGTCCCTGCCGTCGGGGGTCTACCTCGGCCGGGTCGACCCGGTGACCGCGCCGGCGGTCGTCGCCGACCTGGAGCGGGGCCTGCTGCCGCTGCCCAACTTCCGGGGCCGGTCCTGCGACCCGCCGCTCGTGCAGGTGGCCGACGCCTGCGCCCGCCGGGAGACCGGGGTCGTCGAGATCGACGGGCTGCCGCTCGCCGGCGTGGAGGCCGTCGGCGACGACGCCGTGCGGGTGACGTTCCTCGCCCCCGGCGGCCGGCCGGTGCGGGTGCTCGTGGCCCGGCAGCGGGCCGACGCGGCCACCGTGCTCACGTGCACGGCGACCGCGGCGACCCACACCTGGAGCTACCGGGTGGACGACCTCGCCTACGACCGGTCGGCGGGCGCGACCTAGGACCGGCCGCCGGCCGGGCCGATGTCCTCCTCGCCGCCCGGGTACACGAACGAGTCCCGCGGCGAGTAGAAGCACGAGCCCTCGACGACCTGCAGCGGGCTGGCCGGGCGGAGCGCGTAGGTCGGGTGCTCGGGGTCGAGGAACTCGATGGTCTCGACCGAGAAGCCGTCGGCCAGCTCGCCGACGTAGGGGTAGTTGCCGGCGACGAGGCGGTTGCCGACCCGCGTGATGTAGCGGAGGTGGCCGCCGAGGGTCATGGCGATGCCGTCGCCGACGCTGGCCCGCGAGCGGATGACGGGGCGGCCGTCGACCTCGGTGGTGGCCGTCACCACGCCGTCGGCGACCTCGAGGGTGGTCGTGCCCGCCGACGCCGGCACCCCGCGCTCGGACGCGTAGGCGCGGACGGTCTCCGAGGAGTTGAGGTAGGCGGTGAAGAACCGGCCCGGCGTCACGCCGTCGGGCGCGTTGTGCCCGGCCACGTCGACGCCCAGGTAGGTGAGGGAGTAGGCGCCGAACCCGGTCGTCTGCTCGGGCGAGTCGACCACGTACTGGTTCATGTAGACGGCGTGGTTGGCCGCCGGCTCGAGCGTGCCGGGCAGGAGCGCGGCGCAGGCGTCGGGGTCCTCGGGGATCCAGCTCGTGTACAGCATCCGGCTGTGGAGGACGAGCTGGGGCGCGGGCAGCGATGAGGGCATGGCGGCGATTCTGCCCGACGCCCGGGACGGCCGGT
The DNA here is from genome assembly GCA_036399815.1 of Acidimicrobiales bacterium. Lineage (NCBI taxonomy): Bacteria > Bacillati > Actinomycetota > Acidimicrobiia > Acidimicrobiales > Acidimicrobiales bacterium. Next base: position 32,875 of record DASWMK010000204.1, on the reverse strand, counting down.
CCCCGGCGCGGCCGTCAGCCGGGGAGGAGCGCCCGGACGGTGTCGATGGTGTCGGCCTCGGCCGGGGTCTTGTCGTCGCGGTAGCGGCGCACCCTGGCGAAGCGGAGGGCGACGCCGCCGGGGTAGCGGGGCGACGCCTGCACGCCGTCGAGCGCCACCTCGACCACCAGCTCGGGGCGGACGTGGACGACGATGCCCTCGGTGCGCACCTCCCTCGCCCGCAGCTCGGCCGTCTGCCAGGTGAGCAGCTCGTCGGTCAGGCCCTTGAACGTCTTGCCGACCATCACGAGCCCGCCATCGGGCCCGAGCGCCCCGAGGTGGAGGTTGGAGAGCCAGCCCCGGCGCCGCCCGTGGCCCCACTCGGCCGCCAGGACCACGAGGTCGAGGGTGAGCACGGGCTTGACCTTGCGCCACGCCCCGCCCCGGCGGCCGGCCTCGTAGGCGGACCCGGCCGCCTTGACCACCACCCCCTCGTGGCCGGCGGCCAGCGCCTCGTCCAGCACGGCCCCGGCCTCGCCCGGGTCGGCGGTGACCCGGCCCGGGACCCGCCAGGCGCCGGCCACCTCGTCGAGGACGGCCAGCCGGTCGCGGAGGGGCCGGTCGAGCAGGTCCTCGCCGTCCCGGTGGAGCACGTCGAAGAACCGGACGGTGAGCGACCCGCCCGACTCGCCGTCGTGGCGGCCGAAGCGGCTCATCACCTCCTGGAAGGCGTCGGGGCGCTCGCCGTCGCGCAGGCCGACGGCCTCGCCGTCGAGCACCAGGCGGTCGGCCGGCAGGGACCGGACGAGGTCGACGATGGCCGGCAGCCGGGCGGTCACGTCGTTCAGGCTCCTCGTGAACACCCGCACCTCGTCGCCGTCCCGGTGGGCCTGGATGCGGGCCCCGTCGAGCTTCCACTCGACCGACGCCTCGCCGCACGCCTCGAGCGCGGACGCGACGTCGGGGCTGCTCGCCGCCAGCATGGGCTGGACGGGGCGGAGGAGCGTGAGCCCGACGGCGGCGAGCCCGCCCGCGCCGCCCCGCCGGGCCACGAGCGCCACCTCGGCGAGGTCGCCGGCCAGCATCGCCGCCCGGCGCACGGCCGCCGCCGGCACGCCGGCCGCGCGAGCCACGGCGTCGGCCATCACTCCCTCCAGCGCGCCCTGGCGGAGGTCGCCGAGGAGGAGGCGGCGCAGGAGGTCGGCCTCGTCGGCCGTCGCCCGCCCGAACAGGTCGGCCAGCACGGCCGTCCTGGCGCCGACCGAGCCGGGGCCGGTCGTGGCGGCCAGCCGGTCGAGGGCGGCGTCCACGTCGGCGACGGTCAGGGACGGCTCGGCCGCCGGGGCGGCGGCGACGGCGGACAGGGTCGCCCAGCCGATCCCGATGCGCCCCTGGCGGGGCTCGCCCGACAGGAGGGCGACGGCGGGGACGACCTCGTCGTCATCGAGCCGGGCGACCAGCTCGGCCAGGGCCGCCACCTTGGCCGAGCGGGCCCCGGTGGCGGCCACGGCCGCAGAGGTGGCGACGACGTCGGCGAGCAGCACCCCGACAGGATGCCGCCCGCGGCCGCCGGCCGGTCAGACCTGCTCGAGCTGCCGCTCCGGCTCGACCGCCGGGGGCACGTCGTGGTGGCGCTCGACCTGGACGCGGGGCAGCAGGCGGTCGAGCCAGCGGGGCAGCCACCAGTTCTTGTCGCCGAGCAGCTCCATCGTCGCCGGCACGAGCAGCATGCGGACGATGGTGGCGTCGAGCAGCACGGCCGTGGACAGGCCGAGGCCGAACAGCTTGATGATGCGGTCGTTCTCCAGCAGGAAGCTGCCGAAGACGAACACCATGATCAGCGCGGCGGCGGTGATGACCTTGGCCGTGGCGGCCAGGCCGTCGGCCACCGACAGGCGGCTGTCCCCCGTGCGGTCCCACTCCTCCCGCACCCGCGAGAGCAGGAAGACCTCGTAGTCCATCGACAGGCCGAACACGATGGCGAACAGCATCATCGGGATGAACGGCTCGATGGGCGCCCCGTCGATGTCGAGGATCGGCCCGGCCCAGCCCCACTGGAAGGCGGCGACGACGACGCCGTAGGCGGCGCCGATCGACAGCAGGTTCATCACCACGGCCTTGAGCGGCACGAGGATCGACCGGAACACGGCCATCAGCAGCAGGAACGACAGGGTGAGGACGGCGAGGAAGAAGATCGGCAGGCGGGACGCCAGGTAGGTCGAGAAGTCGACGCCGATGGCGACCGAGCCGGTGACGGCGACGTCGAGGTCGGTGCCCTCCTCGGCCGCCGGCAGCACGTCGTCGCGGAGGCGGTCGACGAGCTCGGTGGTCTCGGCGTCCTGGGGCGCGGTGGTCGGGATCACCCGCCACAGCGCGGCCGTCGGCGCCGCCGGGTCGTTCGGGATGGCCGGCGAGGCGAAGGCCACGCCCTCGGCCCCGGCGAGCGCCTGGCTCACCCGGTCGAGCTCGGCCTGGCCGGCGCCGGCGGGCACCTCGGTGGCGAGCAGCAGGGGCCCGTTGAAGCCGGGGCCGAAGCCCTCGGCCAGCAGGTCGTAGGCCCGGCGGGTGGTGGTGTCCTCGGGGAAGTTGCCCTCGTCCGAGAAGCCCAGGCGCAGGCTCAGCAGGGGCACGGACAGCACGCCGAGCAGGGCCACGCCGAGCACGACGGCCTGCCACGGCCGGCGCTGGATGAGCCGGCTCCACCGGTACGACGGCGTGTCCCGCAGCTCCCGGCGGGCCCGCCACGGCACCGGCCGGCGCAGCGGGGCCAGCACGAAGCTGGCCGCCAGCACGACGAGGGCGAGGGGCAGGCCGAGCAGCAGCGGCGAGGCCTCGAGGCCGACGCCGATGAGCGCCACGGCGACCAGGCCGGCGGCGAGGAGCCCGCGCCAGCGGGTCAGCTCGACCCGCTCGCCGGCGAAGCCGAGCAGGGCCGGGAGCAGGGTGAGCGAGGCGATCATCGTGACGGCCACGACCACCGAGGAGCCGATGGCCAGGCCGTTGACGAAGCTGATGCCGTTGACGACGAGGCCGAGCAGCGAGATGACGACGGTCGTGCCGGCGAAGGCCACCGCCCGCCCGGCGGTGTCGAGGGCGATCTCGACGGCGTCGGCGATCGAGTGGCCCTCGTGCAGGTTCTCGCGGAAGCGGGTGACGAGGAACAGCGCGTAGTCGATGCCGACGCCGAGGCCGATCATCACGCCGACGGTGGTGGCGAAGTCCGGGATGGTGGCCAGGTTGCTGACCAGGCCGACGACGATCGAGCCGACGCCGATGCCGGCGAGGGCCACGCCGACGGGCAGGCCCATGGCCAGCACCGACCCGAAGGCGAAGATCAGGATGACCATGGCGAAGCCGAGGCCGAGGGCCTCCGACGACGGCGCCGCGAACTCGGCGAAGATGGCCCCGCCCAGCTCGACCTGCACGCCGTCGATGTCGGGCATGGCCGCCTGGATGGCCTCGGAGACCTCGGCCGCCTCCTCGACGGTCGTCTCCGCCGGCATCTCGATCTCGGCGTAGGCCAGCCGCCCGGCCAGCTCGCCCTGGCGGGCGATCTGCTGCGCGCCCCGCTCGGTGTACGGGCTGGTCACCCGGACGCCGGGCAGGTCCTCGACGGTGGCGAACACGTCCTCCATGACCGAGCGGACCTGGGGGTCGTCCACGCCCTGCTGGGCGAGGAACACGAGCGAGCCGGTCTGGCCGGCGCCCTGGCCGCCGAACTCCTCGTCGAGGATGTCGAGGCCGCGCCGGCTCTCGACGTCGGGCAGGGTGAACTCGGACCGGGACTCGCTCCCGATGGCGCCGAGGAGCCCACCGCCGACGACGACGGCGGCGAGCCACAGCAGGACGACGGTACGACGCCGCCGGTAGCACCAGCGGCCGAGACGAGCGAACACGGGTCCCTCCCAGGACGAGTCGAGGACACGGTACGCGTGGTGAGACGGCCGGGCCGCATCGAATTCACCGGTCGTTGGGCACACCGCCGGGCGCGTACGGTCTGCGGGTGTGAGCACGCCGTTCCAGGTCGCCGTCGACTGCGCCGATCCGCACCGCCTCGTCCGCTTCTGGGCGGAGGCGCTCGGCTACGAGGTCGAGGAGCAGGACGAGTCCTTCATCCGCAGCATGGTCGAGGCCGGCCACGCCACCGACGCCGACACCGCCGTTGTCGACGGGAAGCTGGTGTGGAAGGACGGGGTCGCCGCCGTCGACCCCGAGGGGAGCGGCCCCCGGCTGCTGTTCCAGCTGGTGCCCGAGGCCAAGGCGGTGAAGAACCGGGTCCACCTCGACCTGCGGGTCGGCGAGGAGCGGCACGAGGCCGAGGTCGAGCGCCTCACCGCCCTCGGCGCCACCCGGCTGTGGGACGGGCACCAGGGCCCGCACCGGTGGGTGACGATGGCCGACCCCGAGGGCAACGAGTTCTGCGTGGCCTGAGCGGCTAGCAGGGGGCGCGGGTGGCCGGCGCCAGCGCCGGCCGCACCACCGTCCCGGCCTCGCCCCGCACGACGGCGGCGGCGTCGTCGAGCGAGCCGATGACCGCGAAGCGCCCGCCGGACTCGACGAAGCGGCAGGCCGCCTCGACCTTGGGGCCCATGGAGCCGGCGGCCAGGTCGAGGCGGCGCAGCTCGGCCGGGGTCGTCTCGCCGAGCGGCCGCTCGTGGGCGGTCCCCCAGCCGTCGACCACGTGGGCGACGTCGGTGAGGATGACCAGGGCGTCGGCCTCGAGCCCGCGGGCGAGCAGCCCGGCCGACAGGTCCTTGTCGACCACGGCCTCCACCCCCCGCAGCCCGCCCCGCCCGTCGGCCACGACCGGGATGCCGCCGCCGCCGGCGCAGACCACGGTGGTGCCGCCGGCCACCACCCGGCGCACGGTGGCCAGGCCGACGAGGCGGCGGGGCTCGGGCGAGGCCACCACCCGCCGCCAGGAGGCGCCGTCGGGGGCGACGGCCCAGCCCCGCTCGGTCGCCACCGCCTTCGCCTCGTCCTCGGTGTAGACGGGGCCCACGGGCTTGGACGGGCGGGAGAAGGCGGGGTCGTCGGCGTCGACCACGACCTGGGTGAGCAGGGTGGCCACCCGGTCGGCCCCGAGGTGGCGGCCCAGCTCCTGTTCGAGGAGGTAGCCGAGCATGCCGGCGCTCTGCGCGTCGAGCACGTCGAGCGGCCACCGGGGCGCGTCCCGCACGGCCTCGTTCTGGAGGGCGAGGAGCCCGACCTGGGGCCCGTTGCCGTGGGTGACGACGACCCGGTGCTCGAGGGCGACGGTGGCCACGACCGCCGCCGCCGCGGCCACGTTGCGTCGCTGCACGTCGGGATCGAGCGGCTCCCCACGGCGCAGGAGCGCGTTCCCCCCGAGCGCGATCACGACCAGCACCCCCCATTGTCAGCATGTGGAAAGGTTCGGCGCCAGCCGGGCCGGGCCGCGACAGTGGGCGACGTGGACGCGGCGGTGCGCGAGGCGTGGGCGGCGGCCGGGGGCGACCCGGCCGAGCTGGCCGCCGTGCGGTGCACCGGGCCGGCCCACGCCCTGCCGTCCGCCTTCCGGGTGACCGACGTGGCCGCGGCCTCGATCGCCGCGGCCGCGCTGGCCGGCGCCGGGCTGTGGGCCGACCGCAACGGCGAGGCGCTGCCCGAGGTGGCCGTCGACCGACGGCACGCGGCGATCGCCTGTCGCAGCGAGCGCCACGTGGCCGCCGAGGCGCCCCTCGACTGGCCCGACCCGGTGACCGGCGACCACCGCACGGTCGACGGGTGGGCCAGGGTCCACGCCGTCTACCCCCACCACCGAGCGGCTGCGCTGGCCGTGCTGGGCGCCGGCGAGGACCGGTCCGAGGTCGCCGCCGCCGTGGCCCGCTGGGAGGCGGAGCGGCTCGAGGCCGCGGTGGTCGCCGCCGGCGGGGTGGCGGCGGCGCTGCGGCCGGCGGCGGCGTGGGCCGCGCACCCGCACGGGTCGACCGTCCGGGCCCTGCCCCTGCTGGCCGTCGAGCGGACGGGCGGCGGGCCGCCCCGCCCGCTGCCCCCGGCCGAACGCCCGCTGGCCGGCGTCCGCGTCCTCGACCTGACGAGGGTGATCGCCGGGCCGACGGCCACGAAGTGGCTCGCCGCGCTGGGCGCCGACGTGCTGCGGGTCGAGCCGCCGGGGTACCGGGAGGTGCCGGTGCTGGCCGTCGACACCGGCTTCGGCAAGCGGGCGACGGCGCTCGACCTGCGGGCGCCCGGCGACCGGGCGGCCTTCGACCGGCTGGTCGCCGGCGCCGACGTGCTCGTCGCCGGCCTGCGCCCCGGCGCCCTCGACGGCCTCGGCTACGGCCCCGCCCGCGTCGCCGCGCTCGCCCCCGGCCTCGTCACCGCCCGCCTGTCGGCCTGGGGCGGCACCGGCCCCTGGCGGGACCGGCGGGGCTTCGACAGCCTCGTGCAGACGGCGAGCGGCATCGCCGACGCCGGGCGGGCGGCCGCCGGCGCCGACCACCCCGTCCCCCTCCCCTGCCAGCTCCTCGACCACGCCACCGCCTACCTCCTCGCCCTCGGCGCCTGCGCCGCCCTCCGCCGCCGGGCCGGGGAGGGCGGGTCGTGGGCGGTGACGGCCTCGCTGGCCCGCACCGGCGCCTGGCTGGCCGACCTGGGCCCGGCCGACGCGCTCGGCGCCGCCGAGCCGACGGCGGCCGAGGTGGCGGCGGTGACGGCGACGGCGGCGACGGCCTGGGGGGCGACCACCCACGTCCGCCCGGCGGCCTCGATCGCCGGCGTCCCCGTCCGCTGGGACCGCCCGCCGCCGGCCGGTGCGGCGTCGCCGCCGGCGTGGTGAGACGATCGGCGGATGCGATTCGGGGTGCAGTTCTGGCGGTTCGACTGGGAGGGCGGGGCGCCGGCCATCGGCCCCCGGCTGGCGGCGTCGGCGGCCATCGTGGACGAGGCCGGCGCGGCGTCGCTCTGGCAGATGGACCACTTCTTCCAGATGGAGGCCCGCCTGCCGGCCGAGCAGCCCATGCTCGAGGGCTACACGTCGCTCGGCTTCCTGGCCGGCTGCACCCGCACGGCCCGGCTCGGCCTGCTCGTCACCGGCGTCACCTACCGCCATCCCGGCCTGCTGGCGAAGACCGTCACCACCCTCGACGTGCTGTCCGGCGGCCGCGCCATCCTCGGCATCGGCGCCGCCTGGTACGACCGCGAGCACGCCGGCCTCGGCGTCCCCTTCCCGCCGGTGGCCGAGCGCTTCGAGCGCCTGGAGGAGGCCATCCGCGTCTACCTCCAGATGTGCTCCGGCGAGGTCGGCCCGTTCGAGGGCCGCCACTACCGGCTGGCCGAGACCCTGAACGAGCCCCTGCCCATCACCCGGCCCCACCCGCCGATCCTGATCGGCGGCGGCGGCGAGCGGAAGACCCTGCGCCTCGTCGCCCGCTACGCCGACGCCTGCAACCTGTTCGCGCCCGAGCCCGCCTTCGTGGCCGGCAAGCTCGACGTCCTCCGCCGCCACTGCGACGCCGAGGGCCGGGACTACGACCGCATCGAGAAGACGATCCTCTGGGGCCGCCCGGTCGACGACGCCGACGCCACCCTGGCCGAGCTCGCGCCCTACGCCGGGCTCGGCGTGGACACGGTGCTGTTCCAGGTCGGCGCGGCGGCCGAGGCCGACGCGGAGCGCATCGCCGCCCTCGCCCCCCGCCTGGCCGACGTCGGCGCGTAGCCGCCCCTAGCGGGGGCGGACGGAGGCGGCCGCGGCCTCCGCCGTCGCCAGGTCGACGCCGGCCCGGCCGGCCAGCCAGCAGGCGAGCGGGGCGGCCGTGCGCTCCGACGCGTGGGCGGCCGTGCCGGCCAGGGCCAGCAGGCGGTCCACCTCGGCGTCGTCGGGCGGGTCGACGCCCAGCCGGGCGGCGAACGCGGCGATCCACTCCCTGGCCGTCATGGCCGGGAAGCTACGACGTCGGCCGGGGTGGGGCCGTCCCCCCCCCCCGGCCGCTCGCCGACCTAGAGGTCCGTCACCCGGTCCGGGTTCCTGGCGTCGAGCGTGTCGAGCGTGCCGCCGCCGGTGCGGTTGGCGAGGAACCAGTCACGGCCCCGCCAGCCGCTGGCGCTGTCGGCGTAGGCGTCGTCGCTGACGGTGGACCCGTCGAGGAAGAAGCTGCCGTTGGCACCGCCCGGGTGGGCACCCGAGATGTGGTCGACCCGGAACTTGAACTTCGGCGTCGAGCCCCACTCGGCGGCGATGGCGCACAGGCCCTCGGCCCCGGAGTCGGGATCGTCGTAGGTGGTCGACCCGGTGACGAGGATGTCCTCGCCGTCGCCGCCCCGCAGGGTGTCGAGGCCGTCGCCGCCGATGAGGAGGTTGCGACCGACGCCGACCTGGAGCAGGTCGTCGCCGTCCCCGCCGACGAGGGCGCCGTTGCCCTTGCCGCCGGTCACGACGTCGTTGCCCTCGCCGCCGTAGACGGTGCGGGGCGTCGTGACGTTCGACCCGACGGCGACCGTGTCGTTCCCGGCGCCGGCCAGCACGATCAGCTGCCCGGTCGGCGAGAACACGCCGGCGTTGACGCCGCCGATCGACACCCGGAGGCCGCCGCTGGCGGTGGCCACCTGGATGTTGTCGTTGCCGCCGGTGCCGTGGACGACGAGGGCCTGGCCCGCGCCGCACGGGTCGGTGCCGAGCTCGGCGCCGGCCACCGAGACGAACAGGTTCTCCTGCTCGCTCGTGCCGCCGTCCTTGTCGGTGGCCGTCACGGTGACGTTGAAGGTGCCGAACGTCGTGTACGTGTGCGACCGCGCCTCGGAGCCGCTGCCGCTCACGACCTCCTGGGCCGAGCCGTCGTCCCAGTCGATCGTGTAGCTGAACCCGGCCGCCTGGTCGGTCGGCGAGGGGTCGTCGGCGGTGAAGGTGAGCGAGAACGACTGCCCGGCGATGGCGGTGCCGCCACCGGTGATGCCGGCCGTCGGCGCCTGGTTGGACACGGTGAGGCTGGCGGCCGCCGAGTCGACGGTGCCGCCGGGGCGGCCGTCGGTGACCCGCACCTTCAGGTTCGAGGTGGAGTCGCCGGGGCCGTCGTCGATGCCGAGGGCCTCGAGGTCGTCGGCCGTGAGGGTCGGTGACACGCCGGTGGCGTCACCGAAGGTGCCGTCGCCGTCGACGTCCCAGCTGTAGGTGAGCGTGTCGCCGTCGTCGTCCGAGGAGCCCGAGCCGTCGAGGGTGAGGCCGTCGCCCTCCTCGATCGTGTACGGGCCGCCGGCGTCGGCCACGGGCGCCGTGTTGGCCGCCTCGACCGTGACCACGAACGAGTCGCTGTCGCTGCCGACGGTGTTGGTCGCCGTGCAGTCGATCGTGTGGGCGCCGACGGCGAGCGTGACCGGCGAGCTGACCGGCGTCGCGCCCTCGACGCAGGAGATCGTCGGCGTCGGGTTGCCGGTGGCGGTGACCGTGAACGTCACCTCCGCGCTCCCCGAGTCGGCCGGGCTCTCGGTGACCTCGAAGTCGGCCGGCACCGTGATCACCGGGGCCGACCGGACGTCGATGTTCACCGTGGCCGTGTCGCTGGTGGCGCCGTTGCCGGCCGTGTAGGTGAAGCTGTCGGGGCCCCCGTAGCCGGACGGCGCCGTGTAGGTGAAGCTGCCGTTGGCGTTGAGGGTGACGGTCCCGCCCTGGGCGGTCGTGCCGCTCGAGATGGCCGTGGCCGTCGGCACCGGGTAGCCGCCGTCGTTGGCGAGCACGCCGGGGGCGTTCACGGTGAGCGGCGTGCCCTGGGTGGCGGTGTAGCTGTCGTTGACGGCGTCGACCGGGACGCTCAGGTTGAGGCACCACCCGTCACCGATCGTGCCGGTGTCGCTCAGGGTGTCGTCGGCGACGTACAGGCTCCAGACGCCGGCCGGTGCCGTCCCGCCGAACACCGAGGTGAACGTGGCCGAGCCGGCCGGGGCCGGGGTCCCGTACGGGCCGGCAGGGGCGGGCGACGGGAACTCGTCGGTGCCGCTGTTGTGGTCGGTCGGCTTGAGCGAGACCGTCGTGTTGGGCGAGCCCCACGGCGACGAGTCGGGCGCCGAGGATGCGGCGGCGTCGGTGAAGGTCACCGTCACGTTGGACAGCTCGGTGCCGGCCGACTCACCGCCGCCGGCGTCGGAGACGACCACGAACTTCTGGCCGCCGGGCCCGACGAGCAGGACGTCGATGTCGTCGGCGGCGCTGTGGGTGACGTTGCGGAGCGTGACCGAGACGGTCCCGATGCTGCCCGACACCCCGCTGACCGTCACCTGCGACGGGTACGGGTTGGCCGTGCCGGCCACCCCGGGCCCGGCGCCGTCGTTGATCGGGAACGAGCCGGTGTTGCAGAAGGCGGCGCCGACGAGCGTCGTCTGGTCGATCACCGTCTGGGTGACCTGGCCGCTGCTCAGGTTGAACGCCCCGGCGCTCCCGCTGTAGGAGGCGGTGATCAGGTGCTGGCCCTCGGTCAGCGAGGAGGTCGTCCACGTGGCGACGCCGCTGCCGTTGAGGGCGGTCGGGCCGGACACGACGGTGGCGCCGTCCTTGAAGGTGACGGTGCCGACGGTGACGTTGCTGCTGTCGCTCGTCTTCGTCACGTGGGCGGTGAAGGTCACCGAGCCGCCGGTGGTCGACGGGTTCTGCGAGGACGACACGGTCGTGGTCGTGGCCGGGTCGGTGGTCGAGGTGATGTTGAGGCACCAGCCGCCGGCGAAGGAGCCGGTGTCGCCCAGGGCGTCGTCGTGGGCGAACAGCTGCCACGTGCCGTTGGGGTCGGTGCCGCCGAACAGCGAGGCGAAGGTCGCCGCGCCGGTGGGCTGGGCGTGCTGGTAGGGCCCGGCAGGGGCCGGCGACAGGAAGGCGTCGGTTCCGTCGTTGAAGTTCGACGGGCGCCACGTGCCGGTCACCCAGCCGCCGGCGTTGTCGGTCAGGCCGGAGGCGGCGGCGTCGTCGAAGGTCAGGGTCTGGTTCGAGATGTCGGGGCTGCCGCCGGCGTCGGAGACGAACACGTACTTCACGCCGGTCGGGCCCACGAGCAGCAGGTCGAGGTCGTCGCCGTGGGTGTGGGTGACGTTCTTGACCGTGAGGGTCAGGTTGGAGACGGCGCCCTCACCGGTGACGAAGATGCGCGACGGGTACGGCGTGGTCGCGCCGTTGTCGTTGATCGTGATCGCCCCGGTGTTGCAGTACGAGCCGCCGGTGACGACCGTGTTGTTGTCGACCGTCTGGGTGACCGAGCCGTTGCTGGTGGCGAACGAGGCGGTGCCGTTGTAGGTCGCCGTGATCGTGTGGACGCCCTCGGTCAGGGTGCTGGTGGTGAAGGCGGCCTGGCCGCTGCCGTTGACGGCGACGTTGGCGGCCAAGGTGGTGGCGCCCCTGGTGAAGGTGACCGTGCCGCTCGTGACCGGGCTGGCGCCGCTCGTGACCGTGGCCGTGAACGTGACGTTGCTGCCGGTGCGGGACGGGTTGTTGGACGACGTGACCGTCGTCGTGGTCGCCGCGGCCGAGAGGGACGTGACGTTCAGGTCCCAGCCGCCGGTGATCGAGGACGGGTCGCCGAGGCAGTCGTCGGTCAGGTACAGGCTCCACGTGCCGTTGGCGCTGGCGCCGTTGAAGGCGCTGGCGAACGTCGTCGACCCGGCCGGGGCGGGGTCGCCGTACGGCGCCGCGGGGGCGGGCGACGGGAACGACTCGCCGTCGGTCGAGGTGTCGTAGTCGGTCGGCTTGTAGGTGGCGCCGTTCGTCCAGCCCCCGGTGGCGGGGGCGAGCGACGAGCCGGCGTCGGCGAACGTGAGGGTCACGCCGCCGCCGGTCATCAGCGCCGAGCCGGAGTCGGACACGACGATGAGCTTCTGGCCGGCCGGCCCGACGAGCAGCACGTCGAAGTCGTTGTTCCACCCGGTCATGCCCTTGAGCGTCACCGAGACGCTCTGGATCGTCCCCGTCTGGCCGGAGACGTTGATCGTCGACGGGTACACCGACGGCGGCGTCCTCGTGCCCGAGCACGTGGCCGGGCCCTCGGCGTTGCTGATCGCCGTGTTGTTGGAGAACGTGGCGGCCTGGGCGGGCGCGGCGAGGAGCAGCACGGGGAACAGTGCTGCCGCCAACGTCACCACCGCCAGGACCGACACCCGCCGGACGGGTGAGGTCGGAACCTTCATCAGCACTGCCCCTCTGGTTCGTGGCGGGCCCTGGCCCGCCGGTCGATCACGCCGTCCGCCCCTTGTCGGCCGTTCTGTGCGTCAGTTGCGCGACGGGAACAGGCCTTCCAGGCAGATGCTGAAGTTGAGCGCCAGGAAGGGCTGGAGGATCCCGAACGGCTGGTTGGACCCGCCGCCCGAGACCATCCCGGGGTTCATGGTCGTGCCGTCCGCGGCCGCCTGGTAGGCGCCGTTCGCGGCGAGGAAGGCGTTGCCGGGACGGCTGGCGTTCGGCGCCACGCTGCTCGCCGAGACGGTGTGGCCGTGGACCGGCAGCTGGTTCTGGTTGAGCGTCACGGTCTCGGAGCCGGACGTCTCCCCGATCGGGTACGGGCTGAGCCCGGGGCCCTGCCCGAAGTGCACCGGCACCCGGCTCTGCAGGTTCGGCAGCGCGAACGTCGTCTGCCCGTTGCCCCCGTAGGTCGTCCCGATCAGCGCGAACAGCGCCGTGTTCTGGGAGATCGACAGGATCTGCCCGTTGCACATGGCCCAGCCACGCGGCGGGAAGTTGAACCCGTAGATGCGGATCTCGCCGATGAAGGCTTCGGACACGTGTCCCTCCCAGGTGTGCGTCCGGTGCTGCCCGGTTGTCATGGTGCGCGACGGGCACACGGCGACGGACGCCGGGACACTCGCCTCCCTCAGAGCCCGGCCCCGGCTCCGCCGCCCGTGACGGAGCCGCGATCAGGCCGGTTGGGATGATACTCGCTCGACGCCCCGGATACGCACGCGTAGGCGAATGAGCGGTTCATCCCTTTTCAAACGTCAGTTCCGGGACGGGTAGATGCCCTCCAGCGCGATGCAGTAGTTGAGCGTGAGGTAGGGCTGCATGTTGTCGTGCGGTTGGCTGCCGCCGGCGGCGCCGATCATCGACGGGTTCATCAGCGATCCGTCCGTGGCGCCCGTGTAGGCGCCGCCCGCGCTCGGGAACTGCCCGCTCGGACGGCTGGCCGAGGACGCCTGGCTGCTGGCGTTGACCATGTGGTTGTGCATCGGCATCTGGTTCTGGAGCAGGGTCACGGTCTCCTCGCCGCCCGTCTCGCCGAGGACGTAGTTGCTGAGGCCGGGGCCCTGGCCCGAGCTCATCGCCACCCGGCCGCGGAGGTCGGGCAGGCCGAACGTCGTCTGCCCGTTGCCGCCGTAGGTGACGCCGAGCAGCGAGAACAGCGCGGTGTTCTGGGCGATGGACAGGAGCTGGCCCTGGCAGAAGGCCCACCCCCTCGGGGCGAAGGTGTACGGGAACAGGCGGATCTCGCCCAGGAACGGCTCGGACACAGGTGGCTCCCTCTCGGCTCGGTCGTTCTTCCGGCCGTGCGCGGGCGCGCCACGACCCCTCCGTCTCGGGCGCGCGACCCCGACGACGTCGCCGGGCGCGCGCCTCCGTCTCCGTCGGCCGCCCTGTCCGCCCGAACAGGGGTTTTCGGCCGGCGGGAATGTAGCCCCCCTGCCGGTGGTCCGTGCGGGACCTTCCGCTACGGCCCCGTCTGCACGATTCGCGCCAGCCAGTCGTCGGCCACGCAGTCGACGACCAGGTGGACGCGGGGGCGATCGCCCTCGTTGGTGACGGCGTGGCGCCGCGTCAGGTCCAGGTACCAGCACTCGCCGGCGGCCATGTCGACGGGGCGGCCGTCGAGCAGGAACGTCACCCCCGGCCCGGTCGTGAGCGGGACGTGGAGGCGGGCCTCGCCGTCGGGCACCGAGAGCTTGTGGTCGCGGTGCTCGGTGATCCGCGACCCGGGGCCGAGGCGGAGGAACCGGGCCGTCGTCACCGGGCAGGGGAAGGCGGCCAGCGCCTCGGCCGTCCGCGGGCAGGCGGCCAGCGCCTCGGTCGGCTCGAACGCCTCGGCCGCCGGGTCCGGGTACAGCGGCGTCAGCCCGCCGACCGGGGCCCGGAGGGCGACGCCGCTCCAGTCGCCCTCGTACTGGCGGGTGTTGAAGTGGGGCACCCAGGCGTCGGCCGGCAGCGCGGCCGCCTCGGCGGCGAGGGCGGCGGCGTCGAAGCGCAGCGGCAGGCGGGCCCGGTCCGGCCCGCTCACCCCGCCCTCCTCGCCAGCAGCGCCTCGTAGGGCTCGGCCACCCACCGCTCGGCCGCGGCCCGCAGCGCCGGCGACGCCGCCGACCGCTTGGCCGCCCGGTCGTCCTCGAACGGCACGAACGGGTTCTTGGCGTCGAGGGCGGCCACCCGGAGCACGTCGGCCCGGGCCGGCCCGTCGCAAGGGATGCCGAAGTGGGGGGCGACGGCGTCGGGCACGGCCCCGGGGAGGTCGCGGTGGTCGACGAGGAGCGACCCGGGCGGCAGGTGGGCGGCGGCCGCCCGGCAGAGCGCGCCGAGCACCGCGGCCAGGTGGTCCTCCGGCGGCACCGCGGTCGGGTCGGCCACGCCGACCACGGCGGGGTCGAGCGTCCCCGGCACCATGTGCCAGCCCCGCCGCCGCTCCTGGGAGACGAGCACCTCGACCGGGTCGCGGTGGACCATGGCGACGGGCACGCCGGGGAACGCGGCCACCAGCGCGGGCAGCTGGAACACGGCCCAGGCGTCGAGCTTCACGACGAGGTGGCGCTGGCCCGGCCGCCGGGGCTGGCCGAGGGCGGCGACCATGGCCCGCACCCAGTCGGCCCGACCGGTGCGCAGCACGGTGTCGAGGGGCCGCGGCTCGGACAGCACGAGGGTGGACGGCAGGGCGGCGAGCATCGACGCGACCAGGGTCGACCCGCTGCGCGACAGGTGGAGCACGAAGCCGGACGGGGCCAGGCCGGGGCGCTCGGCGGCCGCCTCGGCGAGGGCGTCGATCCCGGTCCGCCGGCGGAACAGCAGCCGGAACGGGTGGCGCAGGCAGCGCTCGACGCTCTCGTCGAAGAAGGGCTCGCCGAAGTCGACGCCGGCCGTGTGGCACCAGTCGACGACCGGCGCCCCGTCCCCGAGGTCGACCCGGATCGGCGTCCACGCCTCGAAGGTCACACCCACCGCTCCAGCCAGGCCCGGCGGGCGGCCACCAGCGCGGCCTCGACGTCGGCCGGCGTCACGTCCAGCCCCCGCTCGGCGGCCACGGCCACGACCTCCGCCACGAACGCCGGCCGCTCCGGGACGGCGAGGAGGCGCTGCTGGAGGGCCGGGTCGGCGAGGACCGCCGCGGTGAGCCGCTCGAGGCCGTCTCCGCCCACGGGCCCGGACGGTATCGTCCGCGGCCGTGGAGGTGGAGCTGCGCCCCGTCACCCCCGGCGACCGCGACCTCCTCCTCGCCGTCTACGCCTCGACGAGGGCCGACGAGCTGGCCGCCGTCCCCTGGACCGACGAGGACAAGGACACGTTCGTCCGCATGCAGTTCGAGGCCCAGGACCGCCACTACTCGGCCCACTTCCCCGACGCCCGCCACGACGTGGTGGTGGTCGACGGGCGGCCGGCCGGTCGCCTCTGGGTCGACCGCCGCCCCGACGAGATCCGCATCCTCGACCTCGCCCTGCTCCCCGAGGCGAGGGGCGCTGGCGTCGGCACCCGCCTGCTCCGCGACCTGATCGAGGAGGGCGAGCGGGACGGCCGGGTCGTGCGCCTGCACGTCGAGGACGGCAACCCGGCCCGCCGGCTCTACGACCGGCTGGGCTTCACCCCCGCCGGCCGGACCGGCGCCCACCTGATGATGGAGCACCGGTGCGCGACCTCGCAGCCCTGACCGTCGACGACTTCCGCCCCCTCGAGGGCACCACCTTCCTGCTGAAGTGGGACGGCCACGACCTGCCCGTCGTGCTCACCGAGGTCACCCCGCTCGGCCGCCGCCGCGGGGACCGGGACCCGTTCTCGCTGCTGTTCCGGGGCACCCCCGGCACGATCCTGCCCCAGCAGATCCACCACCTGTCCTCCGACGGGTTCGGCGAGCTGGAGCTGTTCCTCGTCCCCGTCGGCGCCGACGCCGACGCCGTCACCTACGAGGCGGTCTTCACCTGACCCCGCTGCGCGTCGGGCTGAACCTGTCGACCTCCGCCCGGGACGGCGCCGACCCGGTGGCCGACGCCCGGCGGGCCGAAGCGCTCGGCTTCGACTTCGTCTCGGCCTCCGACCACCTGCACGGCACGTCGCCGACGTTCGAGACCTGGAGCCTGCTGACCTGGGTCGCCGCCTCGACCAGCCGCGTCGGCGTGGTCAGCGACGTGCTCGGCCTCCCCTACCGGCCCCCTGCCGTGCTGGCCAAGATGGCCGAGTCGCTCGACCGGCTGTCGGGCGGCCGGCTGGTGCTCGGCCTCGGGGCCGGCGGCTCGGACGAGGAGTTCTCGGCGTTCGGGCTGCCGGTGCGGTCGCCGGGCGAGAAGGTCGACGCCCTGGAGGAGGCCATCGCCGTGCTCCAGGGACTGTGGACCACGGGCGAGTCGACCCTCGACGGTCGGCACCACCGCACGCAGGGCGCCCGCATCGCCCCGACGCCGGCCCGCCCCGTGCCCGTCTGGCTCGGCGCCTACGGCCGCCGGTCGCTCGAGCTCACCGGCCGGCTGGCCGACGGCTGGCTGCCGTCGATGCCCTACGCCCCGCCCGACGTCGTGCCCGGGATGCTGGCCCGGGTCCGGGCGGCGGCCGAGGCGGCCGGCCGGGACCCCGGCGAGCTGACCTACGCGTACAACGTCGGCGTGTCGGTCGGCGGCCGGGGCAGGGGCGACCGGGTGGTGGCCGGCGACCCGGACGAGGTCGTCGAGCGGCTGGCCGAGCTGGTCGACCTCGGCTTTACGGCGCTCGACCTGTGGCCGGCCGGCGACGGCGCCGACCAGGTGGAGCGGCTCGCCGCCGACGTCGTCCCCCGGCTGCGGGCCGCGGTCGGCGGCTGACGCCTAGCGGCGGATGCCCCGGCGGCCGGCCCACTCGCCGACGGTCGGCGCCTCCTCGAGGGTCTCGGTGGCCACCCGCTCGAGCTCGTCGCGGCCGCGGCGGCGGGTGACGTCGCCGACCTTCAGCGACAGGTAGGCGGCGGCGCCGAGCGGGATCGGGAGCCAGAAGTTGACGAGGCGGTAGGACACGACGCCGAGGAGGGCCTCGCCCGACGGCACGCCGAAGCCGACCAGGCCGGCCGTCAGCGTCGCCTCCACCACGCCGAGGCCGCCCGGGGTGATCGGCACGGCGGCCAGCACGTTGGCCAGGCCGAAGCTGATGACCAGCCCGTCGATCGGAGGGCGGCCGCCGAAGGCGGCGACGAAGGTGGCGAGGGAGGCGACGTCGAGCAGCCAGTTGGCCGTCGCCCAGCCGGCCGCCCTGGCCACGAGGCCGGGGTCGCCGGCCAGGCCCCGCAGGCGGTCGGCCACCCGGCGCAGGCCCGACGCCAGCGGCTCGCCCTGGAGGAACGGGACCCGGTCGGCGCCCCGGCAGACGAGGCCGACCATCCGCTCCTCGCCCCTCGTGGCGAGCAGCACGGCCGCGGCGACCAGCCCGAGCAGGAGCCCGCCGACCAGCGCGGCCGTCCCGTACAGCGGGTCGAACCCTCGAGCGGGGATCGAGACCACGAGCCCGACCCAGAGGATGAGGTTGAGGATGACGGCGGAGCCGAGGCCCTGGGTGGCGAGCGCGAACACGGCGTCGCCGGCGGGCACGCCGGCCGCCGTGAGGAGCCGGAACCCCACCGAGGTGCCGACGGCCGACCCGCCCGGGACGACGTGGCTGAGCCCGAGCGTGGTCAGGGTGATGCGACCGGTCGTGGCCAGGCCGGGGCGGACGGCCGCCGGGACCAGGGTCCTCGTCAGCTGGGCGTAGCAGACGACGGCCAGCAGCTCGAGCACGGCGCCGGCCGCGAGCCACCGGGCGTCGACCCGGCCGAGGAGCCCGACGGCCCGGCGGGCGCCGGCCAGCTGGGGCAGCACGAGGTACTCGACGGCGAGCACGCCGGCGAGGAGCATCAGCACGCGGCGCAGCGACCGCTTCGCCCTGCTGCCGGCCATCGTCGCGGTGCGCTCCTTCCGTCGTCGGCCTCTGGCCTTCCCCGCGGCGGCGGGATCGACCCTAGGACGCGGCGGGGCGGGACCGGCCGGGGTCGGCGGCGGCGGCCACGGCGTCGGCCAGGTGGCGGGACAGCGCCCTGGCCAGGAGCCGCTCGACGGCCCGGGCGGCGAGCGGGCGGGCCTCCGTGACCTTGGCGGCGAGGCCCGGCAGGTCGTCGCCGCCGGCCCCGGCCACGACGTGCTCGACGAACAGGCCGACGAAGCGGCCGGCGACCCGGTCCACGTCGTGGCGCAGCCGGGCCGTCTCCTCGAGCACGGCGGCGAGGGGGACGCCGAGCGCGACCAGCCGGGCCCCGATGTCGACGACCTCGGGGGCGGTCACGAGGAAGCCGCCGTCGACCGGCTCGAGGAGGCCGAGGTCGACGGCCCGGGCTACGGCGCCAGGGTCGGGCCCGCCGAAGCGCTCGGCCAGCTCGTCGGCCGTGAGCACCACGGGGTCGGGGTCGTCCAGGGCGGCCAGCGCCTCCTCCAGCCCGAGCACCTCGCGAATGCCGTGCCCGGCCTGCCAGGCGTCGAGCAGCTCGCGAATGGCCGCCTGGGAGAAGCCCCGGCCGGCGAGGTGGTCGATCAGCCGCAGCCGGGCCAGGTGGCCGTCGCCGTACCAGCCGACCCGGCCCTGCCGCTCGGGCGGGGGCAAGAGGCGCCGCTCCTGGAGGGCACGCACGTTGCGGGTGGTGGTGCCGGCCCGCCGGGCGAGCTCGTCGATGGTCATGCGGCCCACGCCGGCCCACCCTACCGCGGCCAACTGTGCCATCGAATGATGGCGTGATGGGTAGCGTGGGGCCGTGACCGCCGCGCCCCTGCTGCTCGCCGCCGCCGTCGACCCGGCCGGCGGCGCCCCGACGGAGGACCTCGTGCCCGCCACCGTCGTCGCCGTGCTCGGCGGCGTGGCGCTGTTCGCCCTGGCCAGGGCCCACCGCGCCGGCCGCACGGCCGCGCTCGACGGCCTCGCCCGCCTGGCCGGGCGGCTGCCGGGGCTGCGGGGGCTGCCGCCGTGGGCGTCGGCCCCGATGGCGCTCACCACGGCCTCGCTGCTGACCGCCGTCTTCGGCTTCTACTGGGACGTCGCCACCCACATCGACAACGGCCGCGACGCCGGCCCGTTCGCCAACCCGGCCCACTGGTTCATCCTCGCCGGCCTCGTCGGGATCGCCATGGCCGGCTACGTGGCCGTCGTGATCGGGCTGCGGCCCGGTGACGCCGGCGGCGTGCGCGTCGAGCCGCGGTGGCGGGCGCCGGTCGGTGGCGTGCTCCTCCTCGCCTGCGGGGTGATCGCTCTGCTCGGGTTCCCGCTCGACGACGTGTGGCACCGCATCTTCGGCCAGGACGTCACCCTGTGGGGGCCGACCCACGTGCAGATGGTGGCCGGCGCGTCGCTCGCCACCCTCGCCATGTGGGTGCTCCACGTCGAGTCCACCAGGGCCGAGCCGGCCGCCCACCGCCGGAGCGTCGAGGCCGTCCTCGGCGCCGCCTTCCTCGTCGGGCTGGCCACCCTGCAGGCCGAGTTCGACTTCGGCGTGCCCCAGTTCCGCCTGCTCTACCAGCCGGTGCTCCTCGCCCTCGCCGGCGGGCTCGGCCTCGTGACGGCCAGGCTTCGGGGCGGGCGGGGCGCCGCGCTCGCCGCCGCCGCCGGCTTCGTCGTGCTGCGGGCCGGGCTGGCCGTGCTCGTCGGGCCGGTGCTCGGCCGCACCGTGCCCCACCTGCCGCTCTTCCTCGCCGAGGCCGTGCTCGTCGAGCTCGTCGCCCTCGCCGTCCCCCGCCGCCGGCCGCTGGCCTTCGGCGCCGCCGCCGGGCTGGCCGTCGGCACGGTCGGCTTCGCCGCCGAGTGGGCCTGGTCCCAGGTGGGGATGCCGCTGCCCTGGCCGGCCGGGCTGGTGCCCGAGGCCCTGCCCCTCGCCGCCGCGGCCGGCACCGCCGGCGGCGTGCTCGGCGCGCTGGCCGGCCGGGCCCTCGCCGGCGGCACGGCGGCGGCCCGCCCCGTCCCCCGCCTGGCCGGCGCGGTGGCCGGCGCCGTCGCGCTCGCCGCCCTGGCCTGGCCGCTGCCGACCGGCGACGGCGGCGGCATCCTGGCGTCGGTCACCCTGGCCGAGCTGACCCCGGCGCCCGAGCGGACGGTGGCGGCGACCGTCCGCCTCGACCCGCCGGACGCCGCCGACGGCGCCGACTTCTTCACGGTCACCGCCTGGCAGGGCGCGGACTGGGAGCGCCGGCAGGCCGTCGTCGACCCGCTCGAGGAGGTGGCGCCGGGCGTGTGGCGCACCTCGGAGCCGATCCCGGTGCACGGCGAGTGGAAGGCCATCGTCCGCCTCCACGACGGCCGCACGCTCGCCGCCGCGCCCCTCTACCTGCCCGAGGACCCCGGCATCCCGGCGGCCGAGGTGCCCGCCGACCCGTCGTTCACCCGCGCGCTCGTCGCCGACAAGGCGATCCTCCAGCGCGAGTTCACCGGCGGGCCGGCCTGGCTGGAGGCCGTCGCCTACGCCACGCTGGCCCTGATCGGAGCGGCCTGGGTGGCGGCCATGGCGTGGGGCCTCGGCCGGCTGCTCGACGGCGCCGGCCGGTCGGGCGCGGCCACCGCGCCCGGCTCCCGCGCCGCCGTGCCGACGGCGGCCCCGGCGTGACGACCGGGCCGGGACGACCGCCGGGCGACTACGACGTCGGCCCCGGCCCCGTCCCCGCCCGCCAGGCCCGGTACGCCTCGGGCAGGCAGCGGGCGCAGGGGCGGTAGCCGCAGGCGACGGCGGCGGCCTCGTCGGCGAAGAACACCCGGTAGCGGGGGTAGGGGCCGCCCGCGGCGATGGCCCGCAGCGCCGACGGGCAGTCGAGCCGGCCGTAGATCCGCCGCCGGCGCTCGCCGCCGAGCGTCCCCGGCGTGTCCGACCGGTACGGGCCGGCCGGGCCGAGCAGGGTGTACCGGCTCACGGCACCCGCACGTGGACGCGCACGGTCGTGCCGCCCGCCGACGACCGGACCTGCACGAGGTCGCACAGCTGGTGGACCAGCCACAGGCCCCGCCCGCTCTCCTCGTCCGGCCCGGGCAGGCGCCGGCCGGCGAGCGGGTCGGGCAGCCGGCCGCCGTCCCGCACCTCGCAGACGACCGTCCCCGGCCCGTCCCACACCCGCAGCACGCCCCGCCCGCCGCCGTGGCGGACGCTGTTGGTGGCCAGCTCGCCGACGGCCAGCACCAGCGCGGCGGCCCGGTCGCGGGGGAGGCCGGCCGCCGCCGCCCGCCGGGCCACCAGCTCGCGGGCCGCGCCCAGGCGGAGCCCCTCGAAGGCCAACTCCTCGGCGCCGGCCGGGGCCTCGGGGAGCGGCTCGGCGAGGGTGGCGTCGGCCCACCCGCCGTAGGCCTCGCTCCGCCGCCGGCTCCCGCCCTCGACCACGAACGGGTGGGTCGTGCGGGCCTCGTCCACCACGGCGGGGGCCAACCCGTCGACGTCGTAGGGGCAGACCAGCCACCACGGCGGGCCGGGGTCGAAGGCGAGGTTGAGCAGGAGCTCGTGGTGGCGGCACTCGACCAGCTCGTCGGCCGAGCGACCGGCCCACACGGGCTCGCCGACCCCCCTCGCCGGTCGCCCGCCGGCGCACCGGTCGGCCACGAACTGCCGCCACACGGCGATGATCCGGCCGGGGTTGCGGCCCACCTCCAGCATGTCGACGAAGCACACGTCGGCCGCCCGCTCGCCGAGCGCGGCCCGCAGCCGCTCGGAGCGCTGCCCGGGCACGGCGACCAGCACCGCCTCGCCGCCGGCCAGGCCGTCGTCCACGAACGCGGCCATGGTGTCGACGAACTCCGCCGCGCCCGAGTACAGGAAGGCGTCGTGCCGGAAGGTGCCGAGGCTCACCGGGCCGTCCGCCGGGACATTCGGTGCAGGTTACCCGTCGGTCGGCGGCGCGGGCCTCACCGGTGCTCGGGGTTGGGGAAGTCGAACCGGCAGCCGGCGTCCCACTCCGAGCGCTGGTTCCCGTGGGCCGGCACGCCGCCGGCGTCGCGCAGCATGCGGGCCAGGTGGAGCAGGTTCCAGGTCATGAACGTGGTGTTCCGGTTGGTGAAGTCGTTGTCCGGGCCGCCCGACCCCTCGTCGAGGTACGACGGCCCCGGCCCGGCCTCGCCGATCCAGCCGGCGTCGGCCTGGGGCGGGATCGTGAACCCGAGGTGCTGGAGCGAGTAGAGGACGCTCATCGAGCAGTGCTTGATGCCGTCCTCGTTGCCGGTGACGATGCAGCCGCCGACCCGCCCGTAGTAGGCGTACTGGCCGCGGTCGTTGAGCAGCGACGAGTTGCCGTAGAGGCGCTCGATCACCCGGGTGCACACCGAGGACTTCTCGCCCAGCCAGATCGGGGTGCACAGCACGAGGACGTCGGCGGCGAGCACCCGCTCGAACAGGGCCGGCCACTCGTCGGCGTCCCAGCCGTGCTCGGTCATGTCCGGCCACACGCCGGGCGGCAGGTCGTGGTCGACGGCCCGGACGACGTCGACCGTCACGCCCTGGCGGCGCATGATCTCGACGGCGACGTCGGCCAGGCCCTGGGTGTGGGACCGCTCGGGGCTGCGCTTGAGCGTGCAGTTGACGAACAGGGCGCGGAGGTCGGAGAAGTCCCACCGGGTCTGGCGGCACAGCTCCTCCTGCTCGGGCGTGAGAGGCACGCCCCAATGTCCCACGTACAGTCGCCCCGTGATCGAGGACCTCATCGACAGGTGGGACGGCGAGGCGACGATCGTGTCGAAGGACCACCCCACCGGGGCCTGGTTCGTCATCGCCGTCCACTCCACCGCGCTCGGCCCGTCGGCCGGCGGTTGCCGCATGCGCGTGTACGACACGCCGGCCGACGCCGTCCGCGACGCCCACCGGCTGTCCGCCGCCATGACCCGCAAGTTCGCCGTGAACGACCTGCCGATCGGCGGGGGCAAGTCGGTGCTGGCCGTGCCCGCGCTGCCCTCCGGCGAGGAGCGGGCCGGGCTGCTGCGCCGCTTCGCCCGGCTGGTCGACTCGCTCGGCGGGCTCTACGCCGTCGGCCCGGACATGAACACCTCGGCCTCGGACATGGACGTGATCGGCGAGGTGACCAGGCACGTCCACTGCCGGACGGAGGCGGCCGGCGGCACCGGCAGCACGGCGCCGGACACGGCCAACGGCGTCTACTCGGCCATCCGGGCCACGGTCGCCCACCTGTTCGGCAGCGACGACCTGGCCGGCCGGTCGGTGGTCATCCAGGGGGTCGGCGCGGTCGGCGCCCTCCTCGCCACCCGGCTGGCCGGGGAGGGCGCCAAGGTCACCGTCGGCGACGTCGACGGGGCGAGGGCGGCGGCGGTGGCGGCGACCGTGGGAGCCAGGGTGGTGGACCCGGCCGACGTGCTCACCGAGCCGTGCGACGTGCTGTCGCCCTGCGCCACGGGCGGCGTGCTCCACGAGGGCACCATCCCGGCGCTGCGGTGCCGGGCCGTCGTCGGCGCGGCGAACAACCAGCTGGCCGAGCCGGCCGACGCCGAGCGGCTGCACGCCGCCGGGATCCTGTGGGCGCCGGACTTCGTCGCCAACTCGGGCGGCGTGTTCCACGGCGGCGGCTACGACGTGCTCGGCTGGCCCCGCGACCGGGTCGACGCCTCGGTGGCGGCCATCGGCGACCGCCTGCGGGCCATGTACGAGGAGGCCGAGCGCAAGGGCGTCCCGCCCGTCGAGGTGGCCGAGGCGATGGCCGACCTCCGCCTGGCCGCCGCCCGCCGGGAGCCGGCCTGACCGGCTACCAGCGGTCGCGGTGGACGACCTCGTCGAACGGGCGGCGGTCGAGGCGCTCGATCGGCGCGAGCGGCCGGTCGGCGGGGAGGCCGAGCGCGATCAGGTAGGCGCAGGACCGGTCCTCGGGGAAGCCGAGCAGCTCGCGGGCGAGGTCCTGGTCCTCGACGGCCGAGTGCCCGGTGCCGACGCCGAGGTCGGCGGCGGCCAGCATCATCGAGATCGTCGCCTGCCCCAGGTCGAACTGGAGCAGGGCGGCCTGGCGGTCGTCGGCCGGCACGGGGGCGACCAGCGCGATCGTCGCCGCCGACGCGGCCACGTGGCGGGCGCCCCGCCACACGCCGGCCAGGCGCTCGAGCCGGGCCCGGTCGGTGACGACGACGAAGTCCCACGGCTGCCAGTTCTGGGCCGACGGCGACCGCCGCCCGGCCTCGAGCACGCGGTCGAGGGCGCCGGGCGGGAGCGGCTCGTCGGCGTAGCTGCGCACGTTGCGCCTCGACCGGATGGCGTCCCAGGTCTCCACGGCAGCCCTCCTCAGAGGTTGGTGTCGTCGGTGGGCACGGCGGACGGGTCGGGCAGCGGGGCGGCGCCGTCGCCGTCGCCGGTCGCCGCCACCGGGCCGGCGCCGACCGTGTAGGCGGTCATCGACAGCGACCCGTAGGCGTAGCCCTCCACGAGCACGTCGGCGCCCCGCCCGGCCGCGGCGGCCACGCCGGCCACGTAGAGCAGGGGCAGGAAGTGGTCGGGGGTCGGGGCCGCCGCCTCGTAGTCGGGGTGGGCCGACAGGCCGGCGGCGGCGGCCGGGTCGCCGGCCAGCACCTCGGTGGCGGCCTCGTCGAAGCGCCTGGTCCAGTCGAAGCCGTCGTCCCGGAGGCGGGGGTCGATGCCCCGCAGGTTGTGGACGACGTTGCCGCTCCCGACGATCAGCACGCCCCGCTCCCGCAGCGGTGCCAGGCGGGCGCCGAGGTCGAGGTGGTACTCGGGCGGCTTCATGGCATTGACGGCGAGCTGGACGACGGGCACGTCGGCGTCGGGGAAGGCGTGGCACAGCACCGACCAGGTGCCGTGGTCGATGCCCCAGCTGTCGACGTCGAGCCCGACCCACACCGGCTCGACCACGTCGGCCACCTCCTCGGCCACGTCCGGCGCGCCGGGCGCCGGGTACTCGACGGCGAACAGCTCGTCGGGGAACCCGAAGAAGTCGTGGATGGTCCGGGGCCTCGCCATGGCCGTCACCGCGGTGGCGTTGATGTACCAGTGGGCGGACACGACGAGGATGGCGCGCGGCCGGGGCACCGACGCGCCGAACGCCCGCCAGGCGTCCGTGTAGCGGTTGCGCTCGAGCGCGTTCATCGGGCTGCCGTGGCCGAAGAAGACGGCCGGCACGACGTCGTTCGCCATGCCCCCGGTCTACCCCACGGCGCGCCGGAATCACGCGGGACCAAACGGTGTTGGACCCGTCGTGCCTGCCGTGACCGCCGATCCGCTCACCCTCCCCCGCCTGCCCGAGCCGGCCGCCGGCCCGGACCGCCGCGTGCGCTCGGTCACCACCGCCCCGCGCGGCTTCGAGGGCGAGGGCTTCCCCGTCCGCCGGGCCTTCGCCGGCGTCGACCTGGCCGACCTCGACCCGTTCATCCACATGGACCAGATGGGCGAGGTCGACTACGCGCCCGGCGAGCCGAGGGGCACCGACTGGCACCCGCACCGCGGGTTCGAGACCGTCACCTACATCATGGACGGCGTCTTCCAGCACCAGGACTCCCACGGCGGCGGCGGCCTGATCGCCGACGGCGCCACCCAGTGGATGACCGCCGGCCGCGGGATCCTCCACATCGAGACCCCGCCCGAGGAGCTGGTCGTCAGCGGCGGCCTGTTCCACGGCGTGCAGCTGTGGGTCAACCTCCCGTCCCGGTCGAAGATGGCCCCGCCCCGCTACCAGAACCTGGAGGCCGGGCAGGTCCGGCTGGTGTCGTCGCCCGACGGTGGCGCCATCGTCCGCCTGATCGCCGGCGACCTCGGCGGCCACACCGGCCCCGGGTCCACCCACACGCCGATCACCGTCGCCCACGCCACCGTCTCGCCCGGCGCCCGCCTCGTGCTGCCGTGGCGACGCGACTTCAACGCCCTCGCCTACGTGCTGGCCGGGGCGGGCACCGTCGGCACCGAGCAGGTCCCGGTCGGGCTCGGGCAGCTGGCCGTGTTCGGGGCCGGCGACACCCTGACCCTGTCCGGCTCGGCCGCCGCGCCCCTCGACGTGCTGCTCCTCGGCGGCGAGCCGATCCGCGAGCCGGTGGCCGCCTACGGCCCGTTCGTCATGAACACCAAGGCCGAGCTGATCCAGGCCGTCGAGGACTTCCAGGCCGGCCGCCTCGGCGTGGTGCCGCCGAACGCCCTCCGCCCCTACCGGGGGTAGGCGAAGCCGCTGCGGCGGAGCGCGGCCAGCCCGGCCAGCCCCAACCAGACGGCGCCGGCCAGCTCGGCCAGCACCGCCGCCCACGTGAGGCCGTCGACCTCGCCACCGGGGAGGGCGTCGCTGAACGCGCTCCATTCCGGCAGCAGGTGCGACGCGCCGACGGCGACGGCCGTGCCGAGCCCGACGGCGGCCGCCGCGAACGGGCCCAGGCGGTGCCCGGCCAGCACGAGCCACACGGCGGCGACGGCCAGCACCCCGACGACGAGGCCGCCGACCAGCACGTGGCGGGTGACGGCGTCGGTCCCCCGCCGCAGGTGGTCGACGTTGTGCACCGCCCATCCGGCCGCGAAGGCCACGGCTGCCGTCGGCAACGATCGATCGCCCATGCCCCCGGTGTACCCCGCGGGGTAGATGCCGGGGTCCCGCGTCGGGTAGGACGGGGCCGTGCAGCCGCAGAACAGCTTCGGTGCCCGCGCCCGCCTGCGCGTGGGCGACGCCGACCACGACATCGTCCGGCTGGCCGCCCTCGAGGACGACTTCGCCGTCTCCCGCCTGCCCTACTCGCTGAAGGTCCTCCTGGAGAACCTCCTCCGCCACGAGGACGGCGTGACCGTCCGGGGCGAGGACGTCGAGGCGCTGGCCCGCTGGTCGGGCGGCGACGAGGACCGGGAGATCGCCTTCCGGCCGGCCAGGGTGCTCATGCAGGACTTCACCGGCGTGCCCGCGCTCGTGGACATGGCCGCCATGCGCGACGCGGTCGCGGCGGCCGGCGCCGACCCGGCCGGGCTCGACCTCGGCATCCCCGCCGACCTCGTGATCGACCACTCGGTCTCGGTCGACGTGTACGGCAGCCGCGACGCGCTGGCCCGCAACTACGCCCTCGAGTTCGAGCGCAACCGGGAGCGGTACCAGTTCCTGCGGTGGGGCCAGCAGGCCTTCGCCAGCCTGCGGGTGGTGCCCCCGGCGACCGGCATCTGCCACCAGGTGAACGTCGAGTACCTGGCCACCGTCGTCGCCCGGCGCGGCGGCGCGGCCTTCCCCGACACCGTGGTCGGCACCGACTCGCACACCCCGATGGTCAACGGCCTCGGCGTGGTCGGCTGGGGGGTGGGCGGCATCGAGGCCGAGGCCGCCCTGCTCGGCCAGCCCATCTCGATGCTGATCCCCCGGGTCGTCGGCTTCCGCCTGTCCGGCGAGCTGCCCGAGGGGGCGACGGCCACCGACCTCGTGCTGACCGTCACCCAGATGCTGCGCCGCCACGGCGTGGTCGGGAAGTTCGTCGAGTTCTTCGGCCCCGGCGTGGCCAACGTGCCCGTCGAGAACCGGGCCACGATCGGCAACATGTCGCCCGAGTACGGGTCGACGATCACGATCTTCCCGGTCGACGAGCAGACCCTGCGCTTCCTGCGCTTCACCGGCCGGCCCGACGACGTCGTCGCCCTCGTCGAGGCCTACGCCAAGGAGCAGGGGCTGTGGCACGACCCGGCGGCCGAGCCGACCTTCAGCGAGGTGCTCGAGCTCGACCTGTCGACCGTCGAGCCGTCCCTCGCCGGGCCGTCCCGCCCGCAGGACCGGGTCGCGCTGCGGGAGGCGAAGTCCCGGTTCGCGGAGGCGCTCGTCGCCTCGATGCCCGACCTCGCCAACGGCAGCCAGGACGAGGCGTCGTGGGAGTCGTTCCCGGCGAGCGACCCGCCCGCGGCCACCGAGGACCCGGAGGCGAAGGGCGGGGCCGTGCCCCAGCGGTCGCCCCAGCCGTCCCGCCGGCGGCAGGCCGTGCCCGTCACCCTGGACGACGGCACCACCGTCGAGCTCGACCACGGCCACGTCGCCATCGCCGCCATCACCAGCTGCACGAACACGTCGAACCCGCAGGTGATGCTGGCGGCCGGCCTGCTGGCCAAGAAGGCGGTGGAGCGGGGCCTCACCCGCAAGCCGTGGGTGAAGACGTCGCTCGCCCCCGGCTCGAAGGTCGTCATGGACTACTACGAGCGGGCCGGCCTCGTCCCCTACCTGGAGAAGCTCGGCTTCCACCTCGTCGGGTTCGGCTGCACGACCTGCATCGGCAACTCCGGCCCCCTGCCCGGCCCCATCGCCCGGGCCGTGAACGAGCACGACCTCGCCCTGGTGTCGGTGCTGTCGGGCAACCGCAACTTCGAGGGCCGCATCAACGGCGACGTGCGTATGAACTACCTCGCCTCGCCGCCGCTCGTCGTCGCCTACGCGCTGGCCGGCTCGATGGAGGTCGACCTTCTGGAGGAGCCGCTCGGCGAGGACCAGGACGGCAACCCCGTGTACCTGCGCGACATCTGGCCGACGTCGGCCGAGGTGACCGCCACCGTGCGGGACGCCATCCGGTCCGACATGTTCAGGGCCGCCTACGGCCAGGTGTTCGAGGGCGACGAGCGCTGGCGGGAGCTGCCCGTGCCGACCGGCGGCAGCTACGACTGGGACGCCACGTCGACCTACGTCCGCCGCCCGCCCTACTTCGAGGACATGCCGGCCACCCCGGCGCCGCTCACCGACATCCGCGACGCGCGCATCCTCGCCGTGCTCGGCGACAGCGTCACCACCGACCACATCTCCCCGGCCGGCGCCATCCACCCCGACAGCCCGGCCGGCCGGTGGCTGGTCGAGCAGGGCGTGACCCAGAAGGACTTCAACTCCTACGGCGCCCGCCGCGGCAACCACGAGGTGATGATCCGGGGCACGTTCGCCAACCGCCGGATCCGCAACCGCCTCGCGCCCGGCACCGAGGGCGGCGTCACCCGCCACCTGCCCGACGGCGACCAGACGCCGATCTACGACGCCGCCGTGCGCTACGCCGGCGAGGGCGTGCCGCTCGTGATCCTCGCCGGCAAGGAGTACGGGTCGGGCTCGTCGCGCGACTGGGCGGCCAAGGGCACCGTGCTGCTCGGCGTGCGGGCCGTGATCGCCGAGAGCTTCGAGCGCATCCACCGGTCGAACCTGATCGGGATGGGCGTGCTGCCCCTCCAGTTCGCCGACGGCGGGTCGGTCGCCTCGCTCGGGCTCACCGGCGAGGAGGTCGTCACGATCGCCGGGCTCGAGGGCGCCGAGCCCCGCTCCCTGCTCGGCCGGCGGGTGACCGTGCAGGCCGGCGACCGGTCCTTCGAGGCGGTCGTGCGCATCGACACGCCGATGGAGGCCGAGTACTACGCCAACGGCGGGATCCTCCACTACGTGCTCCGCCAGCACCTCGGGAGGGTCGCCTCCTGATTTCCTCGTCGCCGGTGTCGATCCGGGCCGTCGCCGTTCGTGGAGAGGGGTGAGGGCCCGGCACGGCGCCGGTCCGACCGAGAGGAGC
The DNA here is from genome assembly GCA_036399815.1 of Acidimicrobiales bacterium. NCBI lineage: Bacteria > Bacillati > Actinomycetota > Acidimicrobiia > Acidimicrobiales > Acidimicrobiales bacterium. Next base: position 3,300 of record DASWMK010000204.1, on the reverse strand, counting down.
CACCGATGCAGCAGTACCTGCTCGCCGTGCTGATGACCGAGGGCGACCTCCCGCCCGAGGACGAGATGCAGGCGATCTACAAGGCCGTCGACGAGGTCAACGCCGAGCTGCGGGAGCAGGGGGCGTGGGTGTTCGCCGGCGGGCTGCACCCGGCCAGCACGGCGAGCGTCGTGCGGGTGCAGGACGGCGAGACCCTCGTGACCGACGGGCCCTTCGCCGAGACCAAGGAGCAGATGGGCGGGTTCTGGGTGATCCAGGCCGCCGACCTCGACGCCGCCCTCGCCTGGGCGGCCAAGGCCACCGCCGCCTGCCGGGCGCCCATCGAGGTCCGCCCGTTCCAGGACGAGCCCGAAGGCTGAGCCGGCCGGGCCGGTGAGCGGCACGACGACGGGCGCCGGCGGCCGGCCCCCCGGCGAGGAGACCCCGCCCGGCCCGGCGACGGGCGGCGGCCGGCCCCCCGGCGACGCTCCGACGGCCGGCCCTGCGTCGGGCTCCGGCGGCCACTCCGGCGAGGGGACCCCGCTCGGCCCGGCGGCGACCGACGACCGGCCCGGCGACGCTCCCCCGCCCGGCCCGGCGACGGGCGGCGCCGGCGGGCACCCGGACGAGGACGGCCCGCCGGGTTCGTCGGTCGACGCGGTCGTGGTCGAGCGGGTCTTCCGGGAGGAGTCGGGCAGGGCGGTCGCCACCCTGGTCCGCCTCTTCGGCGACATCGACGTCGCCGAGGAGGCCGTCCAGGACGCCTTCGTCGTCGCCGTCGAGCGCTGGGCGGCGGCCGGCGTGCCGCCCAACCCGGCCGGGTGGATCGTGACCACCGCCCGCAACCGGGCCATCGACCGCCTCCGCCGGGAGGGCACCCGCCTCGCCCGGTCCGTCCAGGCCACCCTGCTCTCCGAGCGCGACGAGCTCCCCGAGGTCGGCCCCGTGCCCGACGACCGCCTGCGCCTGATCTTCACCTGCTGCCACCCGGCGCTCGCCCCGAGCGCCCAGGTGGCCCTCACCCTGCGGCTCCTCGGCGGGCTCACCACCGACGAGATCGCGAGGGCCTTCCTCGTCCCCGAGGCGACGATGGCCCAGCGCCTCGTGCGGGCCAAGCGCAAGATCAAGGCCGCCGGCATCCCCTACCGGGTGCCGTCGGCCGCCGAGCTCCCCGACCGCCTCCGCCCGGTCCTGGCCGTCGTCTACCTCGTGTTCAACGAGGGGTATGCGGCGACGGCCGGCGACGAGCTGGTCAGGGCCGAGCTGTGCGCCGAGGCCGTCCGCCTGGCCCGCCTGCTCGCCGGCCTGATGCCCGACGAGCCCGAGGTCCTCGGCCTGCTCGCCCTGCTGCTGCTCACCGAGTCGCGGCGGGCGGCCAGGGTCGGCCCCGACGGGTCGCTCGTCCTGCTGGCCGACCAGGACCGCTCCCGCTGGGACCGGGCGCTGATCGCCGAGGGCCAGGCGCTCGTCCGCGCCTGCATCCGGCGCGGTCGGCCCGGCCCGTACCAGCTCCAGGCGGCCATCGCCGCCGTCCACGCCGACGCGCCGACGGCGGCCGCCACCGACTGGGCCCAGATCCTCCACAGCTACGACCAGCTCCTGGCCATGGCGCCGTCGCCGGTGGTGGCGCTCAACCGGGCGGTGGCCGTCGCCGAGGTGGACGGGCCGGCGGCCGGGCTGGCCGCCGTCGACGCCCTCGACCTCGCCGGCTACCACCTGTTCCACGCCGCCAGGGCCGAGCTGCTGCGCCGGCTCGGGCGCTTCGCCGAGGCGGCCGACGCCTACGACGCCGCCGCCGCCCTCACCGCCAACGCCGCCGAGCGCCGGTTCCTCGCCGGCCGGCGGGCCGCGCTCCCCGTCTAGGCCGGCGGGGTCACCGGCACCTCGAACCACACCCGCTTGCCGTCCCTCGTCGGCACCACCCCCCAGTCCGACGAGAGCGTGTCGACGAGCGGGAGGCCCCGCCCGCCCTCGGCCAGCAGGTCGGGCTGCCGGCGCACGGGCGCGGCCCTCGACCCGTCGCCCACCTCGATGCGGAAGCGGTCGCCGAGGAAGCGGACGACGGCGGTCGCCGTCGTGCCGCTGTGGCGGATGGCGTTGGCCGTCACCTCGGTGGCGAGCAGCTCGAGGTCCCCGGCCGCCACCCGCTCCTCGATGCGCCAGCTGGCGAGCAGCCGGCGGAGGAGGCGGCGGACGTCGGCCAGCACGGCGGCGTCCCTCGGGACGTGCAGCCGGGCCTCCCGCGGCGGGCGGGGCGGGGACGACCACAGGTCGGGCTGGGCGTCGCCCAGCGGGTAGCCGGGCAGGTCGAGCCGGTCGGCCGGGATGCCGGTGGCGGCGGCCACCCGGGCGAGCGGGTCGGGGCCGAGGTCCCCGGGCACGGCCAGCACGGCCACCTCCGACCCGGTCCCCCGGGGGGCGGCGCCGGCGAGGCCCCGCCACTGGTCGCCGGCCGGCGCGCCGGCGGTGGCGAGCAGCCCGTCGAGCACGGCCTCGGCGACGACCGCGCCGGCCCGCGACGGGTCGCACCACGCCGGGCCGAACAGCACGATCGAGTCGCCGGGGCCGAGGCCGACCCGGTCGTCGGCCGGCGGCTCGCCCCGCTGCCCGAGCGGCGCCGCCGGGTGGCCCCGCAGGTCGACCCAGCCGGCCCGCCGCACCACGACGGGTCGCGGCCCGCCGGCGTTCGACAGGGTCAGCCACGTGCCGCAGGCGTCGAGCTCGACGCGGGCGACGACGACGTCGACGGCAGCGACCGGCGGGCGCACGGCGGCCAGCACCCCCGCCGGTGACGTCTCGCTCGAGGCGGCGGCGTGCAGGTCGTCGACGACCGCCGCAGGCGCCTCGCCGGCGACGAGGAACCAGGCGTTCGGGCCGAGCCGGCGGACGTCGACGAACGCGGCCGACCCGGCGGCGTCCATCCCCGGCACGGTCGGCGGTCGCACCCCCCAAGTGTGGCGCCCCCGCGCCCGCCTCGACCTGATCGTGCGCTCGGGCACCGGTCACATCCCCGGCGCGCCCCCGCCGCTGACCGGCGACGTCAGCGGGCGACCTCGTAGGTGAGGTGGGTCGCCGTCGACGACGGCCGGACCGAGCGCTGGACCAGGCGCCGGCGCTCCCCGTCGGCCGCGAACAGGGGCGTCCCGCCGCCGAGCACGACCGGGGCGAGGTGGATCGACAGCTCGTCGACGAGGCCGCCGACCACGCACTGGCGGATGACGTCGCCGCCGCCCATGACGACGACGTCCCGGTCGCCGGCGGCCGCCCTGGCCCGCTCGACGGCGGCCGGCAGGCCGTCGGTGACGAACGTGAAGTCGACGT
>DASWMK010000203.1 GCA_036399815.1 Acidimicrobiales bacterium | reverse complement strand
CGGCGAGCAGGCGCCGGGACTGGGACGGCGTCGGGTAGCACCGCTCGATCCGGTGCGGCACCGTGGGCACGGCCGGGTCGTCGGGCGCGATGGACACGGGGATGGCCGGCGGCAGGTTGTGGGTCGGGTGCAGGAAGGCGCCGCCCCCGCCGGCGGTGATGCGGTGGCCCCCGTCGTCGCCGGTGTAGCGGGCGTAGTGGTGGGAGTCGCCGGACAGGCTGAGCACCACCGACGCGTGCCGGGGCGCGATCAGGCGGCGCTCGACGTACGCGATGTTGCGGTTGGCGGACGGCCGCACGGGCACCTCGATCCAGCTCGGGGTGGCCACGCACAGGATCACCCGGTCGTGCTCCTGGAGCAGCGCGGACGCCTGCTCGAAGTAGCGGTACTGCGGGTCGTCCACGTACGCGTCGAACTGGGTGTCGACGGCCCACAGCCACCACCGGTGGGGCAGCTGGACGGCGAAGTAGGACCGGTCCTGGCACGTGCGGCGGCCGCCGACCCACTGGTGCTGGGCGAACGTGCGCAGGAAGCTGGTCAGGCCGTCGTACCAGTCGTGGTTGCCGGGGAGGGCCCACAGCTCGGGGGTGGCGGCCTCCTCCGACGACGACGGCAGCGCCGCCCGGAACGGCAGCAGGAACCGCCGCTCGTACTCGTTGGCGCTGGCCACCGGGTACACCTGGTCGCCGCCGAGGATGAGGAGCGCGCCGCGGGGCAGGCGCCGGTCGACGCCGGCCACGTCGAGCATCGGCTGGGAGGCCAGCCACGCCACCGTGTACGACGCGTCGAAGCCGTCGCCGGTGTCGGCCACGTAGTCGAGCCACAGCTCGTCGGTGGCCTCGGCGTGGTGGAGGTGGACGGTGCGGCCGAGCGACTCCTGGAGCTCGCGCTTGTCGAGCCAGGCCCCGAACAGCTTGGACAGCAGCACGCGCATGGCCGACCCGGCCAGCACGCTCGGGCTGAACCACCGCACCGGCGGCTTGGGCCGCCACGGCACCCGCTCCCACGAGTCGGGGCGGGGCGAGGCGCCCCGCGGCGCGGTCACAGCGGCGAGGCGGCCAGCACCTCGCGCGCGTAGACGTCCCAGAGGCTGCCGACGAACAGCCGGCCGAACCGGGAGATGGCCCGCGCCCGGGCCGCCGCCGTCGGCGCCGTGGCCCGGAACGTCGTGAGCTGGCGGGCGAACGACGCCGGGGTGATGCGCAGCACGCCGGCCATCACCGGCGGCCCGTCCGAGGCCTCGCCGTCGTCGCCGAGGCGGGAGACCGTGGTGTACAGCGTGGTCGTGTCCCGCCACACGTCGAGGCCGGGCTCGTCGTGGACGAGCTTGTGCCCGTCGAGGCGGAGGCGGTGGCCGGCGGCGTCGCGGAACCACAGCCGGTAGAGCATGCGCTTGTCGGCGGGGTCGCCCTCGTCGACGAACAGGTTGAACTCGCCCCGCTCGACCGGCAGCCGCCCGCCGAGCGCCTCGCACTCGACGGACCCGACGGCCGTCGCCGCGAGCTCGGGGTCGGTGACGAACCGGTCGAGGTCGTCGACCGAGATCGTGAGGCGGAACCCGAGCCGGGTGCCGTCGGCCTCGCCCCGCAGCCGCCCGGTCACGGGGTCGCTCTCGTCCAGGGCGGCCGGCCCGGCCATGTGCTCGGTGAAGCGCACGCCGACCGGCGGGCGGGACGGGTCGGCCGGCGCCGCCGGCGGCGAGGAGCGCTCGATCCCCCGCTCGTCGCACCACGCCCGCGCCGCCTGCACGCCGCGGGCGACGGCCGCGGCCATGCGGTCCCTCGTGAAGTTCATGAGGTAGTGCAGCGGCACCTCGCCGGCGAGGAGGTGCACGGTGATCGGGCGGCCGAACTCGCCCGGCCGGCCGTCGGCGATGGCGTCGTTGCTGGCGTCGACGCGGCGCAGCACGGCCCGCAGCTGGGCGTTGGCCATCGCCTCGATCATCTGGAAGTACTGGGCGACGAAGCCGTCGTTCCACTCCCCCCGCTCGCTCACCGTCCACACCACCCACAGCTCGTCGGCGCCCCGGCGGATGGCCTCCTCGAGGTTGGCGTCGGTGGCGAACACGGCGTCGATCCACGTGGCGCCCTCGGTGCGCACCGGCGGGAACCACATGGGGAGGGACACGGCCGACACGAGGAGGTCCTCGTCCATCCGGTCGGGCGTGTGCACCACCTGCTCGTGGTGGGTGAAGTCGTAGAGGTTGAACGTCGCCTCCCGCGTCGTCGTGCGGATGGCGTGCCAGTCGAGGCCCCAGTCGGGGAACACGTTGCGCCGGAAGCGGTCGAGGCGGAACAGCGACCGGGCGTAGGGCAGCCGCAGCCAGTCGGCGAACGCCGGCTGCACGCCGCGGAGCGGCCGCATGCGCCGCCAGGCGTCGGCGATCTCGGTGCCGGTCATCCCCTGGCACCACATGGCCAGGTTGAACACGCCGCCCGAGGCGCCGTCGGCGTGGTGGAACTCGATGCCGGCCTCGTCGATCCAGACCTGGAGGACGCCGGCCTGGAACGCCACCTTCGTGCCGCCGCCGGCCATGATCAGCGACCGCTTGACGCCGCCGTCAGGAAGGGGCACGGCCGCTCCTCTCGATCATCCGCTCGGAGAACCGCTCGGCCAGCGCGGCGATCGTGAGCGACGGGTTGGCGCCGACCGGGCCCGGCATCACCGAGCCGTCGGCGACGAACAGGCCGGGGTGGCCGAACACCTCGCCGTGGTCGTCGACCACGCCCTCGTCCCGGTCCCGGCCCATCGGGCACCCGCCGAGGGGGTGGACGGTGACGACCCGGCGCAGGAGGCGGGACGGGTTGTCGACGAAGTCGGCGTCGAGGGCCCTGGCGATGGCCATCTGCGTCGCCCGCACCCGCTCGAAGTAGGCCCACGAGGTGGCGGTCGTCCAGTCGACGTCGAGCCAGCCCCGGCGGAGGCGCATGCGGCCGTCGGCCACGTCCCGGCCCATCCCGAGGAGCGGCATCGACCCGGCGGACCACCGGCCGTCGCCGACGAGCGAGGACAGCTGGACGCCGATCTGGCTCTTCGGCACCCCCCGCAGCTTCGACCACGCCATGTTCCAGCCCATCCGCAGGGCGCGGGCCACCGGGTTCGAGATCGTCGACGTCTCGACGATCCAGTTGGCGAACTCCGGGTAGCCGCCCTCCTCGACGTAGTAGCCGCGGACCCCCCGCTCGCCGCCGTCGGCCTCGTCGGCCACCCGGATCCGGGTCGTGATGACCGGGCCGTTGGCGGGGTCGAGCACGTGGCTGCGGCTGCGGGAGACGAAGCCGAGCAGGTCGCCGTTGCCACAGAACCGGGTGCCGACCTGCGGGCTGAGGCCCCGCAGGGCGCTGCGGTTGCGCAGCAGCAGGTAGGTGCTGCCGAGCGTGCCGGCCGACAGGACGAGCACCTTGCAGCGCACCGTCCGCTCCGGCAGGCGGGAGGTGTCGAGGTGCACCCCCTCGTTGTCCGGGGAGTGGTGGACGTAGGAGACCGACCAGCCGCCGGGCACGGGCGCGAAGCGGCGCACCTCGCAGCGGTCCCGGATGATGGCCGGGACGGACGCCCGCGCCGCCGCGCTGAGGTAGGTGAGGTCGACGGTGTTCTTGCTGCCGAAGTTGCAGCCGACGTCGCACTCGCCGCACATCCGGCACCCGAAGCGGGTCGCGCCGTGCAGGTTGGGCGGCGCGCCGAGCAGCGGCTCGCCCACGCCGGCGCCGAACGAGACGGCGATCGGCGCGAGGTCGAAGTCGGCGCCCATGCGCGCCGCGGCGTCGCGCATGGCGACCGCCTTGGGCGTGTCGGGATAGGGAAGGACGTTCGGCGACAGCACGTCCTCGGCCCGCTGGTAGCAGGGGTCGAGGTCCTCCCTCGTCACCGGCCAGTGCTCGTAGCCGGGGCGGCGCCGGTCCTCGCGGACGAACCACTTCTCGTCCTTGCGCAGCAGGACGTTGGCGTAGATCAGCGAGCCGCCGCCGAGGCCGCTCGCCACCACGGCCTCGAGCCCCCGGAACGACCAGATGTCGAACAGCCCCTGGAGGCCCTCGCTCGGGTCCCAGAAGTTGCGGGACATGTCCCTCGGGCTCCTGGCGAAGGACCCGGGCGGGTAGCGCTTGCCCCGCTCGAGCACGAGCACCGACCGGCCGGCCTCGGCCAGGCGGAGCGCCGAGGCGCCGCCGCCGAAGCCCGACCCGACGACCACCGCGTCGAAGTGCTCGGCCATACCGCCTCCCCTCCCGGCGGACTGTAGACCCGCCCGCCGGGGCACCGCCCGCTAGCGTGCGGCGGCGGCGGCCCGGAAGGGAGGGACCATCGCGTCGACCACCGCCCACCCGGAGCACCGGCACGCCGAGCGCCCCGCGCCGGGCGGGGCCGGTCCCGCGGCGGCGTCCCCCGCCGACCCGGAGCTGCCCGTCACCGGCTGGGTGACCCTGGACGTCCCGGTCGCCGTCGCCTGGCGGGCCTTCTGCGACGTCCGGGGCTGGCCCCGCTGGAACCCGTGCTTCCGGTGGGCCACCGTCGTCGGCGGCGAGCTGCGCCGGGGCGCCCTGCTCGTGTGGGTGTTCGGGCCCATCCGCTGGTGGTTCCCCTACGTGCTGCCGGCCGTGGCCCGGGTCGTCGAGCACGAGCACGAGCGCCGGGTCACCTGGGAGGTGCGGGCCCTGCCCGGCTTCCGGGCGAGGCACAGCTACCGGTTCGAGCCCCTCGGCGAGGACCGCTGCCGGTTCGGCTCGTGGGAGGTGGCCGACGGCCCCGCCTACCGCGGCCTCCGGCGCTTCTGGCTCGCCCACTTCCGCTACGTCTGCCGCACGTCGCTCGCCGGCGCGACCGCGCTCGGGTCGGCAGCCACCCGCGCCGGCGTCCGCCTCGTGGACCACGGCGCCGGCACGGCCCGGCCGCCGCTCGTCGTCATCCCCGGCATCGACGGCTCGTGGGGCAGCGTCGCCCCGTTCGTGGAGGACCTGGCCGGCGACCGCCGGGTGGTCGTCGCCGACTACACCAGGGAGGACAACCCCAACCTCGACGACCTGGCCGCCGAGATCGCCGGCGCCGTCGCCGCCCACGTCGACGGGCCGGTCGACGTGCTCGGGCAGTCGATCGGCAGCGTGCTCGCCGCCCGCGTCGCGAGGGACCCCCGCGTCGCCGCCCGGCGGGTCGTGCTGGTCGGCACGTTCACTCGGGCCCGGTGGCGGGCGCTGCGGGTGGCGACCGTCGCGATGGCCCTGTCGACGCGGGCGCTCAACCGGCTGACGGCGCCGCCGCTGATGGCGCTCGTGTGCGGCCCGGTGGGCGACGGCCGCGGCCACCCCTTCTTCGCCACGAGCGCGGAGAGCGACCCCTCCGGCGTGCGCCGCCGCACGGCCTGGCAGGTGGACCGGGACTTCGGGCCGGACATCCGGGCCGTCGACGCCCCGCTCCTGGTGCTCCTCGGCGACCGGGACCGCTTCGTGCCCGACGCCGCCGCCCAGCTGGCCGAGCTGCGCGCCCTGCTCGACGGGCGCGACGCCAGGGTCGTCCCCGTGCGGGGTGGCGGCCACGTGCTGCTGCCGTCCGCGGCGGTGGGCGCGGCGCTGGCCGAGATCAGGGCGTTCCTCGGGTGAGGCGGGCATTGGTGCTGAACGCAGCGTCGTCGTGGGCGGCCTTCCAGGTCGGCGCCCTCCGCCACCTCGTCGACGACCGGAGGCTCCACTTCGACGTGCACGCCGGCACCGGCATCGGCGCCATGCACGCCGCGTTCGTGGCCTGCGGTGAGCTCGACGCGCTCGTCGAGGTGTGGCAGCGGATGGGGCTGCGCCGGCTCGTCCGCCCGAGCCTCCGCCACCCGTGGCGGGGGCCGTTCACCGGAGCGCCCCAGCGGCGCCTGATCGCCGCCCACGTGAGCGAGTCCCGCCTCGTGGCGAGGGGGACGGTGGTCGCTGCGGCCGTGGTCGACCTGCGCACCGGCCGGGTGGACCACCTCGTGTGGCCGGGGTGCGACCTGCCGATCGTGGACGGGCTGATGGCCGCCGTCGCCACCCCCGGCCTGCTGGCGCCCGTCGCGCACGGCGGCCGCGACCTGGCCGAGGCGACCGTCGTCGACGCCGTGCCCCTGCGGGCCGTCACGGACGGCGCCCTGCCCGGGGTCGGCCCGGTGGACGAGGTCGTCGCCGTGCTGGCCACGCCGCTCGCCGGTCGGCGCCGCTACGACACCTGGCGGGCCGTCGCCGACCGGGCCGTCGCCGTCAACCTGGCCCACGACGCCGACGCCGCCGTCGACGACGCCACGAGGGACGCTGCCGCGGCAGGCGCCTTCGACCGCGTCGACCGCGACCTCGGGCCGGCGCTCGCCGCCCTCGTCGACGACCCCCAGGTGCGCGACCGCCTCGTCGCCACGGTGGCCGGGCGCCGGGCCGCGGCGGCCGCCGCCCACCCGGGCCGGCCCCGCCCGCCCCGCCTCCACGTCGTCCGCCCGACCGAGCCGCTCGACTTCCCCCTCTGGCGGTTCCGCGACGCCGACGTGACCGACGCCTTCCTCCACGGCCACGCCGCCGCCCGCGCCGTGATGGACGCCGTGCCGTGAGGACGGGGCTGTTCCTCACGCCCGGCGCGGCCCGCTCCGCCTACCAGGTGGGCGCGGCGCAGGGGCTGCTCGCCGCCGGCGTGGTGCCCGACGTCGTCGCCGCCTCGTCGGTCGGCGCCCTGAACGGCGCGTTCGTGGCCACCGGCCAGGTCGACCGGCTGGCGGCGCTGTGGTCGACGTGGACCGACGCCGACATCTTCGGCGTCGACTGGGCCGCGCTCGTGCGGGGCGGGGTGCTGTGGGCGCCCAACCTCCTGCACAACCGGCCCCAGCGCCGGGACGTGATCGACCGCCACCTCTCCGACGACCGGCTGCGGCCCGGCGTCCGGTTCCGCGTCGACCTCGCCGACCTGACCACCGGCGAGGCGCCGGTGTTCGAGTGGCCCGGCGCCCCGCTCCCCCTCGCCGACGGCGTGAACGCGTCGGTCGCCGTGCCCGGGGCGATCGCGCCGGTCGAGGCGCTCGGGGACCAGTGGGCCGACGGCCTCACGATCGACGGCTTCCCGCTCGAGGCCGCGCTCCTCGTCACCGGGGTGGAGCGGGCGTTCGTGCTCGGCGTGGCGCCCCGGCACCCGTCGTCGGCGCCGCAGGCGAACGTGCTGCGGGCCGTGCTCCGGGCCGCGGAGTGGAACCAGTACAGCGAGACCTGGCTGGGCCTCGAGCGCACGGAGGCCCGCAACCGGGTGCTGCGGGCCTGGGCCGCCGACCGGGCGGCGGCGGTGGCCGCCGTCGAGGAGGAGGTCGGCGACGCCGACCTGCGGGCCCGGCTGCTCGCCGAGGTGGACCGGGTCTACGGCGACCCGGCGCTCGCCTACGGGCGGCGGGAGGTGGAGGTCGTGCCCGTGCTGCCCGACGAGGAGATCGAGATGTTCTTCACCGACTACGACCCCGCCCGGTCGCGCCGGCTGCTCGATCTCGGCCGCCGGGACGCCGAGCGGGCCGTCGCCGCGCTGGGCTGAGCGCTCGGCGAGGCGGCGGGCGGCGGGCGGGGGCCCACGGCCGGGCCGAGGCGGGTGAGACGCGCGATCCGTGTCAACCGGCGCGCCGCGGTGCGCGTCGGAGAGGGTGTGGGAACGACCATCGTGGCGGACCGGCGAGGCGACGTCGAAGACGTGTTCCGGGCGGAGTACGGGCGGCTCGTGGGCCTTGCCCGCCTGCTCGTCGACGACCCGGGGCAGGCGGAGGAGGTGGTGCAGGACGCGTTCGTGGCCCTGTACCGGCGGTGGGGCGTGGTCGAGCACCCGGCCAGGTACCTGCGCACCTCGGTGGTGAACGGGGCCAGGGGCCGGCTGCGGCAGCGGGCCGTCGCCCGGCGGCACCTCCGCGTCGCCGACCCCGTCCGCCCGGGCGGGCCCGACGAGGGCGCCGTGCTGAGCGAGGAGCACCTCGCCGTCGCCGCCGCCCTCGCCCGGCTCCCCGACCGCCAGCGGGCGTGCATCGCCCTGCGCTTCTACGGCGACCTGAGCGAGGCCGAGATCGCCGCCACCCTCGGCATCTCCGCCGGCTCGGTCAAGACCCACGTCCACCGCGGCATGGCCGCCCTCGCCACCGCCCTGGAGGAGCTCCGATGACCGACGACACCGAGCCCCGCGTCCGCGACGCGCTGAGCGCCCTCGCCACCCGGGGCGGGGCGCCCGACGAGCACGAGGCCTGGGAGCGGATCACCGCCGCCATCGACGCGACGGGCCGGTCGGCGCACCGCCGCAGGGCGATGCTGGCCGTCGCCGGGCTGGCCGTGGCCGGCTCGGCCGCCGCCGCCGTCGTCGGGCTGGCCATGACCGACGACGGCGAGCGCCAGTCCGTCCGCGTGGTCGCCCCCGCCTCCACCCCGACCACCGACCGCCCCCCGTCCACCGAGCCGCCGGTCACCGACTCCGAGGTCGAGACGGTCCCCTCGGTGCCGCCCGACACGGGGACCACGGGCACGGTCGTGCTCACGCCGCAGCCGACCGCGGCGACGGGACCGGTCCCCGCCCACCCGCTGGCCGCCGTCGTCGTCGACGAGGCCGTCGGCGCCACCACCATCGAGGTCCACGACGCCGACACGGGCGAGCTGCTCGGCACGCCCGCCGGCTGGACGCAGTTCGGCTACTCCGACGCGTCGATCGCCGCCGACGGCACGCTGTGGTTCGAGGAGGAGCTCGGCGACAGCTCCCAGGTCGTCAGGGTGGCGTGGGGCTCGACGGAGAAGGAGGTCCCGTTCGGCACGGAGACGGGCAGCCCCGCGCTGTCCCCCGACGGCCGCACCCTCGCCTACGTGCACCGCGGGATCACCGTCGAGCGCCAGAGCGTCCGGTTCGTCGACCTGGCGACCGGTGCACAGACCGGCGAGCTGTTCTGGGCCGACGACGAGGCCGACTTCTTCAACGTGCGGGGCAGGGTCGGGAACCTGGAGTGGTCGCCCGACGGCAGCCGCCTGCTGTTCGTGTCGAGCTACGAGGACGCCGCGGCGTACCTGCTCGACCCGGCCACGGCGGGCACGCTGAGCGACGCCACGCCGCTGGCGGGCGGGACGACGGTCAAGTCCCACTGGGTGGGCGACGACCGGGTCGTGGTGCTCGGGACCTGCTGCTACGTCGAGTACGAGAGCAGCAGGGCGCTCCTCTACGAGGTGGGCGGCGGGGAGCCGACCGAGCTGTCCGTGCCGGGCCGGCCGGTCGCGGTGGACGGGCGGCCGGACGGCACGATCGCCGTCCTCACCGACGACGGCGTGCTCCACGTGGTCGACGGGCCGTCGCTCGAGCTCCCGGGGGCCGTGGACTTCACGTTCTGATGCCGTCCCGCCACCGCTCGGTGGAGCGACCGAGGGCG